>JBDLJV010000038.1:0-15975 GCA_039714175.1 Actinomycetota bacterium | reverse complement strand
CTTGAGATCGAGGTCGGTGTCGTCGGCGGCGAAGAAGACGGAGTGTCCGCAGAAGACGTTCCGCGTGAGAAGCTCTACACCACAAACGAGGATCTCATCAAGACGGTTGAAGCGATCGGACTCGGAGAGAAAGGGCGCTACCTCCTTGCTGCCACGTTCGGCAACGTTCACGGTGTCTACAAGCCCGGGAACGTCAAGCTGCGTCCCACGGTGCTGAAGGACGGCCAGGAGGCGATCAAGGAGAAGTACGGCGAGGACGCCCACTTCGACTACGTCTTCCACGGTGGATCCGGCTCAACGCTCGAAGAGATCCACGAGGCTGTCGACTACGGCGTCGTGAAGATGAACATCGACACGGACAACCAGTACAAGTTCTCCCGACCGATCGCTGATCATTTCTTCACCGGATACGAGGGGATCCTCAAGATCGACGGTGAAGTCGGCAACAAGAAGATCTACGACCCTCGCTCGTACCTGAAAAAGGCCGAGATCGCCATGGCCGAAGGCATCACCGAAGCGTGTGTCATGCTGCGCGGTGACGGGAAGAGTTTGTTGAGCTGATCCGAAGGATCAGCTCACAGCCGTCAGCCGTCAGCTTCCAGCCGATTGCGTTTGCCTTCGAAGAATTCGGTTAGGAGCGATTGGCATTCGCCTTCGCGCACGCCGGCTTCGAGTTCGACGCGGTGGTTCAGACGCTCATCCTGGGGGACATTGAAGAGTGACCATGCCGCGCCGGCTTTCAGGTCGGCGGCGCCATAGATGATCCTGTCGACGCGCGCCCACACGGCAGCCATGGCGCACATGGCGCACGGTTCGAGCGTTACGACAAGTGTGTGACCGGTCAGGCGCCATTCAGCGAGCTCTCGGGACCGCTGTGAAATGACGAGCATCTCGGCGTGTGCTGTGGCATCGCCGAATTCCTCACGCCGATTGTGGTCGCTCGCAACCACCTCACCTGAAGCATCGAGCAACACCGCCCCGACCGGAACATCACCGTGATCGAGCGCCAATCGTGCCTCATCGAGAGCGGTCACCATCGCAGCATCGGCATTCACTATTCGGCTTCTCCCTTCTACAATCCCAAGCCTACGGAGGGATCGCATAGTCTGGCCTAGTGCGCGCGCCTGGAAAGCGCGTATGCGGAAACGCATCGAGGGTTCGAATCCCTCTCCCTCCGCGATTGATGAAGGGCATCACTCCGTGGTGTCCTTCATCCGTACTACGTAGTACGTAATCCGACATGCGACCGCCGCTCCCTCCACTCAGCAATCGTTGCTAAGTTCGCTGGATGCATATCGATCCACAACTCTTCACCGACGAAGCTGTTTCAGCCGAGACGCTTGCGTTCAATGAGAAGCTCCGTGCCTTCATGATGGCCGAGCCGGAGATGACGGAGTACACGCCCGCGCAGGTCCGCGCAGCGCGTCGCAAGGGCGACACGATGTTCGGCCCTCCTGTCTACTCGGACCGGGCTGAGACGATCACGATCCAAGGCCCGGGCGGCGATCTCGATCTACGGATCATCGCTCCGGAGAATCCCACAGGCGCCTACCTCCATATCCACGGGGGTGGCTGGGTGCTCGGTGCAGCCGATCTGAGTGATGAGAAGAACGAGGCCATGGCTGATGCGGCCCATGTCGTGACCGTCTCGGTCGACTATCGGCTGGCGCCGGAGAGCCCCTACCCGGCAGGTGTCGATGATTGTGCAGTTGCCGCCAGGTGGCTCATCGAGAACGGTGAGACAAGGTTCGGCACCAACCGGTTCACCATCGGTGGTGAGTCTGCTGGGGCAAATCTCGCTGCGGCCACACTGCTCAGGACACGAGACGAGATCGGGTACACCGACTGGCTCGGAGCCAATCTCGTATACGGGACGTACCTACCTCACGGAACTCCATCGGTACGACATTGGGACCAGAAAGGCCTGATCCTTGAGCCGGACACGATGACCTGGTTCGGCGAACACTATGTCGGCGGGGAGAAGGTCAGGATGGATGATCCCCACTTCTCGCCGCTCTATGGCCTCCTCCACGACATGCCCCCGGCACTGTTCACCATCGGCACATGGGATCCACTCCTCGACGACACGCTGTTCATGGCAACCCGGTGGCTCAGCGCTGGGAACGAATCAGAGCTTGCTGTCTTTCCGGGAGGTGTGCATGCGTTCGATGCTTTCCCCGTCGAGATAGCGACACAGGCAAGAGACCGCATGCATGGGTTCGTGGCAGAGGCAGTAGGAGCGTAGGGATTGAAGCCGTATCGACCGAACCGGGATGTGAGAAGGACGTAGAAGGTCTGGGTCGGTCTCTTCGAAGCCTCGGTATCATCTCCTCACCGTGCTAGGTGGGGCACTAGGGGTGCCCTCTGTCCGAAAACCTCTTCATGCGGAGCTGAATCCCCGCCTGAGGGTGTGATGATTTCGGGTCAGCGCTGGTTCGGTCGATGTTGATGGCAAGGTCCCATCGCGGCGGAGCGTCGTGAACCGGGTCAGGTCCGGAAGGAAGCAGCCCTAAGCGGGTCTGCTCCGGGTGTGATGGGGTCGCCTTGACGGAGTCGATCGTCCAGAACGCGCCGATATCTGACCATTCGAAGGCGGGTGCACGGTTTCTCCGCCCTTCTGCCTTCTACTCCTTGCGGAGCAAGGCGGCCCATACAAATCCCATGGGCCCAAGACGCCAGGTGTCCTCGAGTGTCAGCGGCGTATTGGCGAGCAACTCTTCCGGCGGTGCGTGCTTGTCGAGGGTGTGGTGCAGGTACACGTACTCCTCTCGGGCTCCGATGCTCATTCCGGCAAGCGGTAATACGACGGCTGTGCCCGCCCGGTGGACTCTCGAGGCAAGCGGTCCTGTCGGTCGACCGAGATCGACGATCCCCGCCATTCCTCCCGGTCTCAGCACCCGAGCCACTTCTCCCATCGTGTGATCAACCGAGTCAAGATTGCGGAACACATACGCGGAGAACACAGCATCGAAGGAACCGTCCTCGAACGGAAGGTGCTCTCCGACCGACACAACCCGCGCCGGGGCATTGTTGAGAGCCAGCATTTCGGGAGCCGGGTCGAGAGCGATCACCTCTCGGTTGCCGAAGATCTCGTTCGCGGCTCCGGTTCCTGCTCCCAGATCGAGTATCCGTCCCTCGGGCAGGCGCGACACAACGGTGTTGCGCCACTTCTGGTCCTGACCCAGCGACAGAACAGCATTGAGCCTGTCATATCGGTCTGCTATGTCCGAGAAGACCGTGCCGTTGCTCATTCTGGGTCGATCGAGCTGAACCCCGTATAGGGAACGAGCGCCTCGGGAATGCGAATCGATCCCTCGCCATCCTGATGATTCTCGATCAGGGCGATCAGGTGTCTCGGTGTCACAACCGTTCCGTTGAGTGTGTGCACGAGCTGGTTCTTGCCATCGTCATCCTTGAAGCGGATCTTCAACCGCCGAGACTGGAAGTCGGTCGTGTTGGATGTTGACGTGATCTCGCGGTACCGCTCCTGACCGGGGAACCACGCCTCGATGTCGTATTTCTTCGCTGCGGAAGAGCCAAGGTCGCCAGCAGCCACATTCACCACGCGATAGGGAATGTCGAGGGCGCGGACCAGCTCCTCTTCGCGTTCCAGTAGGTAATCGTGCTCCTCACGGGACCGATCCGGGTGAACGAACGAGAACATCTCGGCTTTGTCGAACTGATGCACGCGAAACATGCCCCGAGTGTCCTTGCCATATGTGCCGGCCTCGACACGGAAGCACGTCGATGATCCGACGTACCGCAGCGGGAGATCCTCAACTTCGACGATCTCATCTCCGTGCATGGCGGCAAGCGGAACCTCCGATGTGCCCACGAGATACAGATCGTCTTCTCGAACCGAGTACACCTGCTCCCTGTCGCTGGGAAAGAACCCGGTACCGAACAAAGCGTGTTCCCGGACAAGGACTGGTGGAATCACCGGCGTGAACCCGTAGGTGGCGATCTCATTCACGGCCCACCGCATCAAGGCCATCTCGAGAAGTGCAAGCTTCCCCTTCTTCAGAGCGAATCGGCTCCCTGACATCTTGACGGCTCGCTCAATATCAATGACATCGAGCGCGACACCGAGATCGACATGATCGGCCACGGTGAACCCGAACTCCGGGGGCTCGCCCACCCGCTTGATCTCAACGGCATCCTCTTCTTCAAGACCGTCGGCAGCCGTCGGGTCGGTCATGTTCGGCAGCGTTACCCATAAGGCGTTGAAGCGTTCGTCGAGATCGTCAGCCCTGGAGAGCGACTCCTTGTAACGACCGGCGAGCTCCCCTGCTTCAGCGATAGCGGCTTGCTTCGCGTCTCCATCGAGCCCCGGAATCGATTTTCCGACCGTGTTCTGCCTGCTTCGGAGCTGTTCTGCCTCCGAGCGGACCGTTCTCCGATCCTCGTCGAGTGTTCCGAGAGCGTCGAGATCCGTCTCGAACCCACGACGCGCCAGGGACGCTGCGAGTTCATCCCGTCTTTCCCTCAGGTATGCGATGTCGATCATGGGGTGAGGTTACCTACACCGCAGTCGGCTGGGCAATGCCGAGTTCAACTGACACCGAGTGCGCGGTCCACGGCAGCCATCTCCTCGGGCGAGAGCTCCTCGACGCCTCGACCGTCACGAACTTCCTTGGTGTAGAAGATCGTTTCCTCACGGGAAGAGAGCAGGGTTATCACGACGCCGTCACGCCGTTGACTCAGAAGAGCAACGGAACGCGACTGGTTTCCTACGATGTTCCCGAAAGCGTTGTATGACACAACTCCCACGTAGCTGATGGCAAACGGAAGCCTTCCTTCGATCTCTCCGACACGCTTGGACAACGCACCGATGGCGTTCTGATTCGCGCTGGAGCGATCGTCAACGGCCCTGAGTAGCGCCACAACGTTGCCGTCCTCAGGCACGGCGTCCACCTTCCTGCGAACCGCTTGGATCTGGATGGTCTGCCAGATGGCGAGCACGACAGCAAGCACCACGGCAATGACAAGTGCTTCACTCACGATTCTGCCCTCCAGAGGAAAACCATCTCCCACACGTTGTTGTCCAGGTAGATGTCATCGGCAATTGTGGCTATCACCTTCGCTTGATACAAGCTTCCCGGCACAACGTCAACATCACTGAAGACAACTGTCGTTGACGATCCCGCGACCAGATCGGTGATACGTTCAGTAGCTGTCGTTGTCGATCCCGAATCGACATTGAACATCTCCAGAACGACGTCGACAACCGGTTCGTCCTCGTTCCCAAGGTTGCTTATGACCGCCTGGACATCAAGCGCTTCGGCAAAGGGAACCACCGGAGCGCCATCGCTCTCGCCTACAGGTTCGGGAACCGTCGAACCCAGTACCGAAACGTCGTGATGCGGACTCAGGTCGTACGAGGCCTGGATCTCGAGAACCAATGTCTGCGCGTCGTACCGGAGCGGGTCGCTCTCCAGAGCCTCCGAGTTGATGTAGAACACCGGAGAGAACGACGGAACATCAACGTCCTCAGGCCTTGCCGTCAGTGAATCGAGGAACAGGCCATAGGCGGTATCGCCCACCCGCAACATGTCGAGGGCGGCTTCGAGTTGCTCCTGGGCTCCTTGGACCAGGTCTCCGTCCATGATCGCCGTGATCGTGATGTTCACTGCGTCAGCGCCGTCCTTCCACGAGGTTGACGCGGTCGTCATCGTCCCGTAGCTCTCAGCGATTCCGGATTGGATCTCGACGTCAAGCAGAGCGTCAGCCTCGGTCGCCGTTGCTGAGACACTGTCGAGCCGACGAGTGAGTTCCGGCCGATCGATGATGCCGATGGATGCGAGCGCTGACTCGAGTTCAGAGGACGCCTGCGCATGTAGATCAGAGGACTCGTCAGCAGCCGCGAAGAATTCGACAGCACCCCGTTGAGCGGTCTGCCGGGAGACAAGAAAGGCAACAATCGCGATGATCGCTGCCATGGAGATGAGGATCAGCAGCCAGCGCCGTCGTCGAAAACGACGGTCTGACCGGTAGGCCCGATACGCCATAGTGCGCGAGGAGGGACTTGAACCCTCACGAGTGTTACCTCACAGGAACCTGAATCCTGCGCGTCTGCCAATTCCGCCACTCGCGCGTGAACCGGAAGGGTACCGGAAAACACAACAGACGACACACAACGGACGACACACGACCCATGTATCGAGAGCTGCGACGACTAAGCGACAGGCTCTTCCGGTCTCTGCTCTCTGCTCTTTGCTCTCAGTTCTTGGCTTCCAGCCGTAGGCTGGAAGCCAATGGGTATTGCCAGGGGATTGGAACGAAGGCTTGAGAAGCTCGCCGACGGGGCGAGCGCGTCCGTGTTCCGCGGGCGAATGCACCCCATCGACATCGCTAGCAGGCTCGTTCGCCAGCTTGAGTTCCTGGCCACGGATGCGATCACTGGATCCGAGGTGCCAAACGACCTGATCGTTCATCTCAATCCCTCCGACATTGACGCGGCGGTTGATCGAGGCCAACTCATCGAGGAACTCGAGAACGTGGTTACCGAGACAGCGGCCGAGCGCGGTTGGCGACTCGTCGGTCCCGTCACCATCCACATTTCAACCTCGGGCAACGTCCCGAGAGGGATACTCGAGGCCGGAGGAACAAACCGTGTTGGCCCAATTCCGCCGTGGGGGCAGCTCTTCGCCGATGATGGGTCTGCCATCCTGTCGGTCTCGCTCAACCGCACGCTCGTCGGCCGTGCACTCGACAGTGATATCCGCATCGCCAACCATGAGGTATCCCGACACCACGTCATCATCTATCGTCAGGACGGAGCCACGATGATCCGCGACCTCGGATCGTCGAATGGAACGTACGTCAATGCCGTGAGGCTCACCGACATGCCAGCCACCATGCGAGGCGGAGACACGATCATGCTGGGCAATCTCTCCTTCACCTACCGACCGGTCTTCTGACATGCCCGCACTCTTCTTCAACATCATCAAGCTCCTCTTCCTTGGCCTGTTGTTCCTCTTCCTCTGGCAGGTATCCCGCGCAGTTCGCAGCCATGTCGGATCGAACCCTGGTGTGCGAGCGCACAGCACCGCGGCCGAACTCGTGGTTCTCACAGGAGAGTCCGAAACCGAACGCGTACGGATCCGCGCCCAGGGCCACGTCATCGGGAGATCAGCTGATTCCGATATCCGCATCAGTGACCCCTACTCATCGGAGTTTCATGCACGAGTCGGTATCCAGGATGGTCATGTGGTCGTCCACGATCTCGGCAGCACGAACGGGACGTATGTGAACGGTCGAAGGGTCACGAGCCCAACTTCCGTTACGCGTGGCGATACCGTACAGATAGGCAAGACCATTCTTGAGGTGAGATGAACTACGTCTGGGCCACAGGCACCCATGTCGGAAGAGTCCGTGCAAACAACGAGGACTCCGTATTTCCGCTGTCCTCGGGATCATCCGCAGGGCCTGAGATTCTCATGGTCGCCGACGGAATGGGCGGCGCAGTAGCCGGTGAGGTTGCGTCACGCATAGCTGTGGAGACGGCCTCAAGCCCAGGGTCCGACGGCGTGCTCTCCCCGGAGAACCGCGTCACCGCGGCCAACGATGCCGTCAATGCGGCCGTCGCTGATGACCCATCACTTGCGGGCATGGGGACAACGATGACGCTCGTTCGTTTGAACGAGGACGCCTCGATGGATCTCGCACATGTCGGCGATAGCCGTGCCTACTTGTTGCGCGATGATGAGTTGCGCCAGATCACAACGGACCACACTCTGGTGAATGAGCTGATAGAGCTGGGGCGCATCTCCCCTGAGGAGGCCGAGCGCCATCCGCATCGACATCTCGTCACACGAGTGCTCGGTCTTGGCCCGGTCGGCGTCGACACAAGACGGATCGATCTCCAGGACGGCGACAGAGTGCTGCTCTGCTCTGACGGTCTCACCACGATGGTGTCCGACTTCGGCGTGAAGCAGATCCTCTCGGCGCAGGAGGGCGTTGAGGCCACGGTGTGGGCCCTCATCGAACACGCGAACACGGCCGGGGGCGTCGACAACACGACTGTCGTGGTCATCGACGCGAAGGCATGACTCGAAGGGCTGAAGCCGGCCTCATCGTCGCAGCGGCGCTGCTCGCCGCCATCGGCGTTGCGATTGTCGAGTTCACGCACGGGAACTGGCTCGATGCCCAGGTATCGGTGACATTTCTCGTCTTCACTGCCTCCTTCGGGGGCGTCCACCTTGCAATGATTCGCTGGGCGCCGGGAGGTTCGAGCCTCCTCGTGCCGACAGCAGCCTTTCTTACGGCCATCGGGTTCATCGAGATCTACCGGCTCGACGCCCACGCTGCTGCGCTCCAAAGGTGGTCACTTCTCGTGGCTGCGCTCATCGCTGTCAGCGTGCTGTGGGGAATCCGCAACACCGGAGTCGCTGTATTCAGGAGGTATCGATATGTGATGCTGACCGTTGCTGTGGGTCTGCTTCTTCTTCCCCTCCTCCCTGACTCGTGGCCCATCCATGGGGCAACGGTCAACGGCTCCCGACTGTGGGTGCGAATCGATATCCCGGGGACGACCCGCGTCCTCAGTTTCCAGCCCGGCGAATTGGCCAAGATCTTGATCACGATCTTCCTCGCCTCGTACCTGTCGGAACGAGCCGAAGCAATGGCTGCGGTGAGCCGTAAGATCGGCTCGCTGAAGCTTCCCGAGCCCAGGCACCTCGGTCCGGTGCTGATCGCTGCCGGGGCAGCGTTCCTCGTTCTCACGTACCAGCGAGACCTCGGCGCATCGCTGCTCCTGTTCGGGATCTTCATCGGGATGCTGTACATCGCCACCGGTAGGTCGTTCTATGTGATCACCGGTGCAGTTCTTGCCGCTGTGGCTGGAGGGGCAGCATTCTTGGTCTTCGACCATGTTCAGAGGCGTATCGAGGCATGGCTGGACCCATTCGGCCACTACTCCGATGCTGGCTACCAGACCGTTCAGGGACTGTTCGCCATGGGTTCGGGGGCATTGACCGGATCGGGCATCGGTCTCGGTCGACCCGATCTCATCCCGGCGGCCACTACCGACTTCATCTTCGCAGCCGTTGCCGAAGAGATGGGGCTCGCCGGATCAGTTGCCGTCCTCGCCGGGTTCGCACTGCTCATCGCAGCGGGCTTCGGCATCGCTATCCGGTCGCGGGATCGATTCCGCAAGTATCTCGCCGGCGGGCTGACGGTTGTCATCGGTCTCCAGGCGTTCATCATCCTCGGGGGTGTCCTACGACTCCTCCCCATCACCGGCCTGACGCTTCCTTTCATGTCTTTCGGCGGCTCCTCACTGCTGGCAAACATGGTGATCATCGCCCTGCTTGCACGAGTGTCCCACGAGGAGCGATTGTGAACGTCTCCCTCAGACGCGCCGCCTACGCCATCCTCGGTGCATTCGTCCTGCTCGCAGGTTCGGTCGCCTACATCCAGGCAGTGAACGGCCCTGACCTGAGGGACGATCCAAGGAATCCGAGAGTTGTCGCGTGGCGAACAGGGAGACAGAGGGGTCCGATCGTTTCGAGCGACGGCACAACGCTCGCGAGTTCGAGACCATCACCTGACGACCCGACGCTCTACGAGCGTATCTACCCGGAAGGCGACCTGTACGCGCATACCGTCGGGTTCACATCAGTGCTGTACGGATCGAGAGGCATCGAACGTACCCGATCCGACGATCTCGTATCGAACAGGGACTCGACAATCTCGGGCGTGCTCAACGGCTTGCTCGGAGGCGACACGAAGCCGCGCGGTATCCGACTCACCATCGATCACGCTCTCCAGACAGCCGCAGCGGAAGCTCTTGGAACCCAGAAGGGCAGTGTCGTCGCCATTGATCCTGGGACCGGGGCGATCCTGGCGATCGTTTCATATCCAAGATTCGATCCCAACGATCTCATCGGACCCGATGCAGGGGCTGCGGGCACTGCGCTCGAATCTGACGCGGGCGAACCGCTCCGCGACAGGTCAATCGATCAGACCTACGCGCCGGGTTCGGTGTTCAAGGTGGTGACGACAGCGTCCGGACTCGACACAGGCATCGTCAGCCCTTCTTCGGAGTTCCCCGACCCGATCTCTCTCGAGTTACCCGGCAGCGAGTCCACGATCAGCAACTACAACGGGAAGGTCTGTGACAGCGGAACATCCGTGACGCTCGAATTCGCGTTCATCAGGTCGTGCAACACGGTGTTCGGTCAACTCGGTATGGACCTCGGCGGGAACCAGCTCGGTGAGAACTCCGACGCATTCGGGTTCAACGCGACTGTTCCGTACGAATTCAATGTTCTGAAGTCGTTCTTCCCTCCTCGCGGAACGATCGAGAACGATCCTCCAGCAACTGCACAGAGCGCCATCGGCCAGAGGGATGTGCGAGCAACGCCGTTGCTCATGGCGCTCGTCGCGAGCGCCGTCGCGAACAACGGAACCGTCAGAACGCCATACGTCGTCGACGAGGTGTTCACGTCGGAGGGGACGATCGAGTCAGCAGCCGCACCATCTGTATGGCGCCGAGCCATGAGTCCCGCATCCGCATCGGTGCTCACAGATCTGATGGAACAGGTGGTCATCTCAGGCACCGGACGAAAGGCTGCTGTACCGGGGATCCGCATTGCGGGAAAGACGGGCACCGCACAGGTGACCGACAAAGCACCTCACGCGTGGTTCATCGGCTTCGGTCCCGTCGATGCAGGTCCTGACATACCCCAGATCGCGATCGCCGTCGTGGTTGAGTCGGGCGGCGACTTCGGGGAATCAGCAACCGGTGGCTCGGTTGCAGCACCAATCGCACAGCAAGTCCTCGCCGCATTCTTTGGGGTCTAACGGAAACCGGATTCCGGAACGCTCCGCTCTCGGATATCCGACTTCCGAGAGTGAGCGCAGCGAGCGTTCCGACGTCCGGTGAAGCCCCTTACGGGGCTTGACCACTACTCTCTCGCTCGTGGAAGAACGCGTTCTCTCCGGTCGGTACAAGATTGTCAGACATCTCGCTCGTGGCGGGATGGCAGATGTCTATGAAGCCGAAGACACGCTGCTGAACCGGGCGGTTGCAGTGAAGCTGCTGCATGCCAACTTCGCGTCCGACGATGCGTTCGTGGCCCGCTTCCGAAGAGAGGCGCAGGCAGCCGCCAACCTCTCCCACCCGAACATCGTGGCCATCTACGACTGGGGTCAGGATGAGGGCACCTACTTCATGGTCATGGAGCTCATCAAGGGGCGTACGCTGCGGGAGATCGTCAAGTCCGAGGGTGCACTTCTACCCAAGCGCTCGGCCGAGATCATCGCTGAAGCTTCCGCAGCGTTGTCCATCGCTCACCAGCACGGTGTGTACCACCGCGATGTGAAGCCCGGCAACATCATGATCACAGAGGACGGAACCGTGAAGGTGACCGACTTCGGCATTGCCAGGGCTCTTGATGACTCCGAGGAGTTGACCCGCACAGGAGCGGTCATCGGCACCGCTACCTACTTCTCACCTGAGCAAGCCCAGGGGCTCCCTGCCGATGATCGTTCTGACGTGTACAGCCTCGGCATCGTGCTCTATGAGATGCTCGCGGGGAAACCCCCGTTCACGGGCGAGAGCCCAGTCGCCGTTGCCTATCAACATGTCTCAGAGCCAGCACCTACTCCCGATTCGATCAACCCGGATGTTCCGCGAGAGATCTCTGCGATCGCCGAGCATGCGATCCAGAAGAAGCCGGAGGACCGGTACCAGACGGCTGAAGCGTTCCGCGCTGATCTCATCAGGTATCTCGGCGGCAACGAACCTGTTGCGGCCGCCGCAGTTCTCGCTGGAGCCGCAACGGCCATGATCTCCCCGCCCCTGATGGCTCCTCCTCCCGTGGCTGGCGATCCGGACACCACAATGACCTTCGATGCACCAGCGGAGGAGCGCAGCCAGGCCGGATACTGGGCAGCGGTCGGCGCTCTCATCGTGATACTTCTCCTCGGACTGTGGCTTTTGCTGCGGCTGCTTTCGGGAGGTGATCCCGTGACGAGTACGGTGAGCATTCCCGAACTCGCCGGTGTTCCGGCTGCGGAAGCGTTCGAGATCCTTCAACAAGATCTGGATCTGAAGGTTCGCTCGGTACCTGAGACAAGCGAAGAAGTCGACGCTGGACTGGTCATCAGAACTGATCCACCGGCGGGTTCCGAACTCGAACCGGGCAGCACCGTGGATGTCGTCGTCTCATCCGGTCCGGAGCAGTTCGGCGTACCGAACGTCATCGGCGAGAACGTGGACATCGCCGCGATCCTGATCGAAGCTCAAGGATTCATCGTGGGCGAGCGCGAGTATGTGGCAACAGACGATGTGGACGAGAACCTCGTGATTGCCCAGAGTCCTGACGGCGGCTCCAGCGCGGCACCGGGCACCGTCGTGAACCTCATCGTCTCCGCCGGGCCTTCCTCAATCGAGGTCCCCGATGTCTCGGGCAAGTCAGCCGAGACGGCAATCCTCGAGCTGTCGCGTGCTGGTTTCACGAACATCGACACGGAAGACGCTTTCAGCGCGGAGGTTCTCCAAGGCTTTGTTATCGAGACAAACCCCGCGGCACTCCAGACCGTCCCCCGTGAGGCAACGATCATCGTGATCGTTTCCCAGGGGCCCGAACCGGTTGACGTCCCTGATCTTGTCGGCCTCACTCAGAGCCAGGCGGAGCAGACGCTCAACGCGCTCGGTCTTCTCCTCGTGGTGAGTTCGGACACGGTTCAGGTTCCCATCGCCTCTGGCCTCGTCGGAAACGTCGCTGAGCAGTCCCCAGCGAACGGCGTAACCGCTGACGTCGGCTCCGACGTGACTGTGAAACTTGGCGCCATCCAGCAGGTGAGTGTCCCGAACGTAGTTGGCAAGAGCATGATCGACGCCGAGAACGAGATCAGCAGTGCCGGTCTCACGATCGTACCTGGTGGAACTGTGGTCACGAACGTACCGGCTGAGGACAACACGGTTGCCACCCAGAACCCGACTGGCGGGACACTGCTGGATGAGGGTTCCTCAGTCGAGGTGACGACCTACGTCTACGAACCGATCGTGCCCAACTTCACGGACATGACCGTTGAGGAGGCCCAGACAGAGGCCACGAACCTCGGTCTGGGTACCGTCTCGGTCGGAAACACGATCCAGACGAGCAAGAAGCAGGACGATGGCCTCATCGTCAGCCAGGCGCCTGCAGCCGGCTTGTCGGTGGCTGCGGGGACGGACATCTTGGTTGATGTGTACGTCTACGTCGATCCGAATCCTTGATTCACGCTGATCGCAACGACCGCCTCCTCAGGTGGTATGAGGAAAGCCAGAGGGATCTTCCGTGGCGCAGATCCTCAGATCCCTATGAGGTCCTCGTTTCGGAAGTGATGCTCCAACAGACCCAGGTGGAGCGCGTGATCCCGAAGTTCGAACACTTCATGGGCACGTGGTCAACCGTCGAGGCTCTTGCCTCGGCGGAGACCGATGACCTCCTGCGGGCGTGGTCCGGACTCGGCTACAACACCCGAGCGATCCGTCTCCGGGAATCGGGACGCATGATCGTGGCGAACGGCTGGCCTGACACGCTTGCCGGGTTGAAGATGCTCCCTGGAGTCGGTCCGTACACCGCCTCTGCCATTGGATCAATCGCCTTCGGCATGGAGGTTCCCGCCACGGATACGAACGTGCGCAGGATCCTGAGCCGATGGGCCGGAGAGCCACTCATCGGCCGTAGCCTCGACGCATACGCCTCTGAGTGTCTCGGCTCACCAGCGGGCGATTGGAACCAGTCGCTCATGGACCTCGGCTCAACCATCTGCTCCCCCAGTCAACCGAAATGCTCCCTATGCCCTGTCGCATCCTGGTGCGCGGATCCGTCCGTATACGAGCCGCCGCCGAAACAGACCCGGTTCGAAGGTTCGCACCGCCAACTTCGCGGTGCCCTGCTCCGGGCCCATCTCGCAGGCAAGGATCTCACGTCGGCAGGTCAAGGCCTCGGCCGCTCGCTCGAGGAAACGACGACAGCGATAGACGCCCTCAAGGACGAAGGCCTGATCTGACGGGCCAGTGAACTTGAGTCCGCTGACTGGCGTCCCCACATCCATGTCCTCCCCTTGTGGGAGGACGGGCGAGCGAAGCGAGCCAGGAGGGGGATGCTGAAGGAGTTCAGGTCTCAGGTTTCAGGTCTCAGCATCACCCCCCTGCATCGCACCTAGCGGTGCTCTGCCGTCCCCCCATGAAAGGGGGACCCTTCCACGCGCTGATCCGGCGGCTCGTACTACGTACTACGCAATACGTACGACGTACTACTGCGCAGCTCCGCGGCGCAGGAAATTCGCCAGAAGTGCTTTGCCCTGGGTCGTCATGATCGACTCAGGATGAAACTGGACAGCGGATACCGGAAGCTCCACGTGCCTGACTCCCTGGATGACACCGTCATCGGAGTGGGCCGTGGCGACGAGAACATCGGGAAGATCAATGACTGCCAGAGAGTGATACCGGGTCGCGTCGAACGGACTCGGCAATCCGGAGAAGACTCCCTCGCCGTCGTGGGTGATCGGAGAGGTCTTGCCATGCCGTGGCTCGGGAGCGAGTCCGACGTCCCCGCCGAACGCGACCACCGCCGCCTGCAACCCGAGGCACACGCCCAGTGTCGGCATCTCGGGTCCCAGTTCCTGCACGAACTCGATCGATCGACCGGCCTTCTCGGGTCGACCCGGACCCGGCGAGATCACGAGCCGGTCGGGTGAGAGCGCCCTGGCCTCATCGACCGTCAGCATGTCATTCCGGTGCACAACCGGGTCAGCTCCGAGTTCGCCGATGTACTGAGCGAGGTTGTAGGTGAACGAGTCGTAGTTGTCGAGGATGAGAACCCTCACGAGATTCCCCCACCGGAATCGAGAAGATTGTTACCCATCCAGTCGTACACATACATCAGAGCGATGAAAGCAACAACGAAGATGATCACTGCAAGCACGATCTTGACCGGCTTGGGTCCAGGAAGGGCGTTGAACATTCGTTTCGCCATCATGGATAGATCACCTCAGCATTCGGGCCGTCAACCAACTCAGCGAACACGACGAGCCGCTGTCGAGAACTGAACTTCGGATGGCAGGTCGTAAGCGTCAGCCATGCTCCTTCGCGCTGTTCGGTAACCCAGATCGCTGTTGGCGCAACGATCTCGATGGTGCGGACCTCGTAGGTGTGCACACCCAGTCCGGTCTCAACCTCGATGATGTCCCCCGGTTCAAGTTCCTCGAACTCGTGGAAGGGAGCCCCATATGTTGTCCGGTGGCCCGAGATCACGGAATTGCCCGGCTGTCCCGGCAACGGGGTCGATGGCATATGCCCGGCGCCGTTCTTGAGATCTGCTCGGCTGACACCTTCGACAACTGCCCAGCCATCCTTGAGGCGGTCAATGGTCGGCACCCGGATGATCGCAAATGCTGAGTGCTCCTCGGGAGCCGACTCGACCAGAAGCACCGGAACAGGGAGGTCAACATCGTCGGGATCTGAGATCTCCGGGGCACCCGGAGCGACGTACTCGACCTCGGTGACCTCAACCACTTCGAAGTGCTCGACCGCTTCAACTTCAAGCGCAGCGTTGTTCTGTTGGGCCAGGAACGTTGTGATGAACAGCTGATGGGCAACAAATCCGAGGAGGAACAGACCCAGCCAGATACTCGTCCAGCCGACGAACCGGACGACGCGGATTATGAGGCCTCCGCGCGGCGCGGACACTGTCTCCGAATCGGTTCTCTCAGTCAGGACATCGCTCATCTCGTGGAAGGCTACAACGTCACGCGACAAGCGGCGCGCAGCGACAGGTCATGCAAACACCTGACACCTGATGCCCGACACCTGTAATCTGACAACATGCCAGTCTCAAAAGGCCGCAAGAAGGCCAACAAACGCCCAACCCCGCCAAAGCACAAGCCGGCAGCCATCGACGAGAAGGGTCCATCACCGACCTGGTACGTCTCGTTGATGTTCGGCCTCATGGGTGTGGGGATCCTGATCATCCTCAC
>JBDLJV010000037.1:0-16028 GCA_039714175.1 Actinomycetota bacterium | reverse complement strand
CAGCATGACTGATGACACCCAACAAGCAGAACCAGAGCCTGCGCACGAAGAGCCGACGCTGCACATTGATCCGTATGAGCGGAACTGGATTCGCGTCGCCATAGCAACGCTTGCCATCTTCATGGTGGCTGTCACCGTTGCCGGATTCGCTCTTGGAATCCAGGTTCCGACGGATGAGGGTCGGATCGACCCGAACACACTGGATCAGACCCCACCCTGGTCGGAACCGGGGCTGAGAACGATCGTTGAGGGCGAGGAGTACGAGGCGTACATCATCGCGACGCGTTACCAGTTCGATCCTCGTGAGATCAGGGTCCCGGTGGGAGCGAAGGTGACGTTCTACGTCACGTCGAACGATGTGCAACATGCCTTCAAGATCTCGGACACGAACATCAACATGATGGTGATACCCGGCCAGATCTCGAAGCTATCCGCAACGTTCAGTGAGCCGGGGACCTATGACTACATCTGCTTCGAGTATTGCGGACTGGGCCACG
The DNA here is from genome assembly GCA_039714175.1 of Actinomycetota bacterium. Lineage (GTDB taxonomy): Bacteria > Actinomycetota > Acidimicrobiia > Spongiisociales > UBA5794 > B3-G11. The sequence goes on along the minus strand of JBDLJV010000037.1, from coordinate 15,531 downwards.
CGATCATGTTCGGTCAACTGATCGTCGAAGCAGCCGAAGGAGGTGAGTGAGATGCTGAGTGACACTACAGCACAACCGACGTACGAGCTCGAGAAGAAGGACAAGAGGTTCGTTGGTTGGCACATCCTCATCGCCGTTGCGGCGTTGACTCTTGGCACCCAGTTCGGACCGCTGCAAGCGCTCGAACACGCGGGATACGACCTGTACCCGAGCATGGACTGGCTGGTCAGTTCCTACTACCAGGGTCTGACGATCCATGGCGTGCTGAACGCTCTCGTCTGGACAACGTTCTTCATCACCGGGTTCCTGACTCTTGTGATGATCAAGGGTCTCGATCGCCCGTTGAGTCATCCGATGGTCAACCGGATCGGGTTCTGGACCATGGTCGTCGGTCTGCTGATTACGGCAGTACCGCTGCTGACCGATCAGGCAACCGTCCTCTACACCTTCTACCCGCCAATGCAGGCATCGAGCCTGTTCTATCTCGGTCTCACCCTGATCGTGGTTGGCAGCTGGATCGAAGGTCTTGGCTTCTACCTGATGTTCGGGCGATGGCGGAAGGAGAACCCGGATACGAGGTCACCGTTCGTGGCTTTCGCAGCGTTGGTCACGATGGTGTTGTGGCAGGTGTCGACCCTCGGTGTCGCCGCAGAGATCCTCGGCATGCTGCTCCCCTGGTCGTTGGGCTGGTTCACCGGTGTGGATCCCCAGCTTTCTCGGACGCTGTTCTGGTTCACCGGGCATCCACTGGTCTACTTCTGGCTGCTGCCTGCATACCTGTCGTGGTACGCGATGCTGCCGAAGGAAGCAGGCGGGAAGATGTTCAGCGACTCGCTTGCGCGTCTTGCGTTCTGGTTGTTCCTCGCCCTGTCGACGCCCCTCGGGTTCCATCACCAGTTCGTGGATCCGGGCATTCCTGCAGGCTGGAAGTACATCCACGCCCTGCTGACGTACGGCGTTGCGTTCCCATCGTTCCTCACACTGTTCACAGTGGTGGCGAGCCTTGAATATGCAGGACGCAAGCGGGGTGGCAAGGGATTGTTCGGTTGGATCTTCGCGCTGCCGTGGGGCAAACCGTCCGTGCTCGCGCAACTGCTTGCGGGGATCCTGTTCATATTCGGTGGAATCGGAGGCATCATGAATGCCTCCTACGACATGAACCTTGCACTGCACAACACGTCGTGGGTTCCTGGTCACTTCCATCTCACCGTTGCATCTGCGGCAACCATGACCTACATAGGTATCTCCTATTGGCTTGTGCCGTACATCACGGGTAGACAACTGTGGCAACCGAAGCTTGCGCTGTGGTCGTCGTGGATCTACTTCGGCGGGATGCTGGTGTTCTCGAATGCGATGCACACGGTGGGGCTTCTCGGAGCTCCCCGGCGTGTTCCCCTCGGATTGGCACCGTACGTGCCGGCCGAGTGGTCAGGCCACCTGTGGAGGGTCGGTTTCGGCGGAACGATCATGTACATCGGCATCATGCTCTACGTGGTCGTCATGATCATGACCGTGGTCGCTGGCAAGCGCTTTGGGGAAGGTGAAGGTGTCGAGGTTCCGATCGCTGAGTCCCTCAGGGACCCACAGTTGACGCCGCTCTGGCTGGATCGTTGGAAGCCATGGCTGATCGCCGTTGTTGTGCTGATCGTGCTTGCTTACGGTCCGCAGCTATTCGAACAGATCTCCCAGGCGCAGATGACCTCACCGGGCTTCACTCCATGACCGAGGCCGGTAACGTTGACGGATCGTGACCACTCCCGATCCGTCAACGACAACCGAGCCTGAAGACGAGAGACCGGTTCGTACCTTGGAAAGGGTGCGAACCGGTCTTCGTCGTCTGGAGCGATTGACTCTTCGGGTCGAGAAGCCGGTCAACAAGCTCGTCGGCTCGGCAAGGCTCAATCCGTTCTATCACACGGGGACCATCTCGGTGTTTCTGTTCGCTGTCATCTTCGGCACCGGCATCTACATCACGATGTGGTTCCAGTACGGATTCGACGAGTCGTACGCAGCTGTGGCGTGGCTCGAGCGCAATGGCGTCGGCAGGCTCATGCGTGCCGTTCATCGGTACGCATCCGTTGCCTTCGTTGTGACCTCTCTGTTGCACGGTTGGCGAACCTTCGTCCAGGATCGCTTCCGCGGAGCACGATGGCTTGCCTGGGTATCGGGAATCTGGATGGTTGCGATGCTTTGGGTAATCGGCGTCACCGGGTACTGGCTCATCTGGGACGAGCGGGCCCAGGCGCTCAACGAAGTGCTGATCCGTGCTCTGAGAGGATCGGAGCTCGGTCTCGATTTCCTGCTCGACAATCTCCTGACTCCCGCCGCCGGATCAGGCTGGCCATTCCTGCTCCTGCTCTTCCTCATCCATCTTGTGTTGTCACTCGTCCTTGGATGGGTGCTCTGGTATCACATGAAGCGGCTGACGCATCGAAGATGGTTCCCTCCTCGGTTCTGGATGACGATTGTCGGTGGGGCAATAGTCGTGTTGTCGATCGTCTGGCCGGTTGGGATGCTGCCGGCGTTCGACGCTTCCCGAATCCCGGGATCCTTCCCTCTCGATCCCTTCTATCTCTTCCTCTTCCCCCTCGGTCTCAATCTCCCTCCGGTGCTGGTGTGGGGAGGGTTCCTGGTAATCGGGATCCTGCTGTCGCTTCTCCCATGGATCAAGAGGGAACCGGCGCCACCGGAGATCGTCGTTGACGAGGATCGATGTACCGGCTGCATGCTCTGTGCAGTTGACTGTCCGTATGGGGCGTTGGAGATGGTGCCGAGAGATGACGGCGAGTATCGACAGATCGCCGTTGTCGTCCCCAACAGGTGCGTTTCGTGCGGCATCTGCATCGGCAGCTGCTCTGACGACGCACTGTCGCTTGGGGAGGTGCCGATCGATGACCTCACCCTGACCGTTGTTGAGAAGGCACGCAGCGATTCAGCGAGGATCGTGATCGCTTGTGACAGGCACATAAAGCTTGGGAAGCCCGATCCGAACGACCCCGAGGTTCACGTCATTGGTGTCGAATGCATCGGTATGGCACATCCCCATCTCGCGCAGAAGGCCCTCGATGCAGGAGCGTCCGATGTCCAGTTCATCGGGTGCCCTCCGTCGGACTGCGCGAACATGCGTGGGAACACGTGGACACAGTCCCGACTTGACAGAACCCGGGTCCCACGGCTGAAGAAGCGCTACCTGGATGCGCCGATCGAAACCGATTGGGTGTCTCCGATCGACATTGCATCCGCCACCGCCAATCCCGGCGAGCATTCGATTGTGGATCCTGCTGACCATCCGGGATGGCGGAGGATGATTCCCCTGGGAATCCTTGTCGCCGCGGTTTCCGTTGTATCGATCCTGCTGACGAACATCTCGTTCAGTCCCGGATTCCCAGACACTGCGGTCATATCCATTGCGATGAAGCACCAACCGGGGGCGGTGCTCGATGGCAACGAAGGCGAACCAGCGATTGACGAAGCCGCAGACACGACCCGTCTGGTGGTCAGGGTGGGCGGGGAGACCGTCCTGGACAGCAAGTATCCCGCGACATCTATCGACGGTGGACGGTTCTCTGAGGCGCTTGAGCGCATTGAGATGCCGCCGGGAGTCCAGCCCCTCGAGATCCTGCTCTTCGATCGTATCGATGCTGGCCACGCCACCGTCCTGTTCGACGACACGGTCGCGGTTCCTCCTGGCGGTGTCTTGAACCTTCCGTTCACCGACAGTGTGACGGAGTCCCGTGCCGAGCGGGGAGAAGCGCTGTACTACGAGACAACGCTCGGGCAGAACACGGGGTGCAGGGTGTGTCACTCACTCAAGCCCGATCAGGTCGTCGTCGGCCCAACCTTCGATGGAATCGGCACGCGGGCGGAATCAACCGTGCCCGGCCTCACAGCCGAGGAGTACCTCTACGAGTCGATCGTCGATCCCGACGCCTACGTCGTCGACGGCTTCGAACCGGGAGTGATGCTCCCCAACTTCTCCGACCTGCTCACCGAAGAACAGATCGGTGACCTGGTCGCGTTCCTCCTGACACTGGAGTAGAGCAGTCGTCAGCCGTCAGCTCTCAGCTTGACTGAACGCGGTCCTCCGCATGTTCTGTCGATACGGCTCTGCCGTATCTCTGGTCGCTGACCGTAGGTCAGCTCTTGTCGATGCGCCGAAGGCGAATCTCTTGTCGCCGATCATGGATCGGCTTCTCTCTTCGCCCTGGCGCCTATCCGCTCAGATCAACCGGGAACGCTTCCTCGGTTCCGGTTCCTTCACGGTCGTCGAAGGTGCGCTCGCCGATCAGGGTGCCGTCGCTCTGGAGTTCGTAGGTGATGGTGCCGGTTGAGCCGTTCGACAACGTGATTGTCTGCCAGTCGGCGGTGAGCGTGGTTCCTGCGACCGTGCCTTGTCCGGTTTGCACCACACCCGTAATGATCCATTGGATCTCGACGGTGTCCTGCCCGTCTGTCGGGACCACGGTCATTTGCCCGGAGTATTCCTTCCCGAGGGCATCAACACCGTTGACGTAGTAGTCCCCCCCGATCCTTTCGGGCGTATCCGTGCCCTGTTGGGGGAAAGCGCACCCGCCGAGGATCACTGCAATTGTGGCGGCAATGACGAACGTTCGCTTGACAAGCACCGGGATCTCCTCGGTATCGGAAGTATTCCTAAGTTCAGTAGTATGTTAATTCATAGCTTCCCCGTCTGGACGATGGATCGACCGTGAGAAAGCACAAAGCCGCTCTATGGATTGCGATTCCTGGCGCTATCCTTGTTCTTGGGGTCATGGCGTTTGCCATCTTTGAGCCGATCCAGGTGCTGCCACGTATCAGGCTGGCACCCGGCTACTCGCTCACCGATCAGTCTGCCGCACAGATCACATCCGAAGATGCCCGTGGAGACGTGGTCCTGTACTCCTTCGGATACGCTGGTTGCGGCTCGGCATGTGAAGGAACTGAGCGCACCGTGAGCGAGGTCAAGGAACGCATCGACGAGGTGGATCTCGGCGATGTTGACGTTCGCTTCATCACCGTGAGCTTCAACCCCGACGATGACACTCCCGAGGTGCTGGAAACCGAAGCTGCCCGAGCGGGCGCAGACGGTGATGTGTGGCGCTACGCCACCGGTGAGCCAGCTCACGTGGCGAATGTTGTCCGCGCAGGGTTCAAGGCCTACTACGAGGAGAAGGACGATGGATCGTTCAAGTTCGATCCGACCCTGATTCTTGTTGACGGCTGGGGCGTCATCCGTGGCGAGTACAAATATCAGACCCTTCTCTCTGACGCAGACAAGATCATCAGGCACCTGAATCTCCTCGGCGACGAGATCCGCAATTCGAACGGTGCATCAACGCTCGCGTACGAAGCCGCCCACTTCTTCCTGTGCTACCCATGACCTCTCGTACCAAGGCTTTCATCACCATCGGTGTCGGCATGATTGTGATCCTGCTCGTGGCCTGGCAGTTCATCCTCCCGCGCCTGCAGCCGCACGTCTTCTACGGTCAGGTCATCCAGAGCACCAGTCCGGCTCCGACGATCGAACTTGACGGCCCCGGTGGCGAACGGGTGGCGATCTCGGATTTCGAAGACAAGGTCGTGGTGCTCTACTTCGGATACACCTTCTGCCCCGATGTCTGCCCGATCTCTCTCGCGAAGCTTGCACGAGCCAGAGAGATGATGGGGGACAAGGGTGATGACGTGCAGGTCATCATGGTGTCAGTTGATCCGGCACGGGACACGTGGCAGGTCCTCGAGGAATACGCCGCGCACTTCGATGAGACGTTCATCGGCCTTACCGGAGATCCTGCGGACATCGACCGGATCGCAACGGTGTACGGCGTGTATTACGAGGCCGAGGAGAGCACGTCTTCAGCTGGGTACCTCGTGAACCACACATCGACCGTGATGGTCGTCGACAGAAACGGTGAGCTGAAGCTCGTGATCCCGTACGAAGCGACCGACGAGCAGGTTGCCGCGGATCTTTCCTACCTCGTGGGATAGAAGCAACAACAAGGAGAAGCCAGGGATGAAGTGGAGCAGATTCGTAGCGATGAGTGTCGGCGTGGCAATGCTGGCAGCCGCATGTAGCAGTGGATCGGCAGATGTCGCTATTGATGATCCGTGGGGGCGAACCTCGCCGAAAGTGGCAACGAATGCGGCGTTCTACATGTCAATCACCGGTGGGGATGCTGACGACACGCTCGTGTCGGCTTCCGCGGACGTGTGCGGCATGGTTGAACTGCACGAAACCGTCATGAACGATGGCGTGATGTCCATGCAGCACCTGCCCGCGGGGATTCCGGTCCCTGCAGGTGAGACGGTGTCGCTCGAACCCGGTGGGCTACACGTGATGTGCATGAACAAAACTGCTGAACTTGAAATCGGTCAGATGGTCTCGGTTGATCTCGTCTTCGAGACAGCAGATCCGATGACCGTCGATGTGGAGATCCGCGACGAGTAGGAGTCCCTACTCGTCGAACGTGAACGTTCCCATGAGGGTCGCGTCAGCAATGACGTGACCCTCCATCGCGTCCAGTACCGCAGCCTTCGTGGCGCTTCCCGCCAGGCCCAGCTCTGAATCGAGGGCGAACAGCTTGAAGAAGTAGCGGTGCACACCCGATGGTGGGCATGGGCCGCCGTAGCCGGTCTGCTTCCAGGAATTGAGGCCACCCGTACCGATCGTGTGGTCACCCTCGCCGATGGACTCCGTTGGCGGGATGTCGTAGGCGATCCAGTGGTCCCACGTACCACCAGGGGCGTCTGGGTCGTCCATGATCAGGACCAGTACAGCGGTTTCTGTGGGAGCGTCGGCGATGTCGAGCAGTGGTGAGACGTTCTCGCCGTCGCACGAGTACTTGAGCGGAATGGGATTGCCGTGCTCGAATGCCGGTGACGTGATCTCCATTGCAGATGCCTCCGTTGCGGTCGTGGTCGATGGTACGTCGGTTGCTGCAGGTGCGGCGTCGCCGCTCGACGGGGAGCATCCTGCGATGACAAGAGCAATCGCCACAGCTAGTGGGTGATAGCGGAGCATCGAGTCCTCCTCGCCGGCTCAACGTCAGATCCTACGTGTTGACTCGCTCGACCGATCGGGAATGTGAGCAGGGTCTTCGTCGTTGCCTCTGGAGTACTCAGAGGGAGCATGGGTGGCGACTGCAAAATGGAATGGCGCGGTGATCGCGCAGAGCGACAACACGATCACGGTCGAGGGAAATCACTACTTTCCCCCAGAGGCGGTGAACGCTGAATTCCTTGATGCTTCCCAATTGCACACGCGCTGTCCGTGGAAGGGCACTGCGAGCTACTACGACGTCGTGGTCGATGGCGAGGTGAACTCCGGAGCCGCTTGGTACTACGCGTCACCGAAGCCCGCAGCCTCCGATATCAAGAACTACATCGCGTTCTGGAGGGGAGTGAAGGTCGAGGGCTGAACGCTCTTCGGTCTCACAAGCTCCAAATGAGCGGTGCCAGGATCACAGTCCCGACGAAGAAGATCGCGACGAGTGGCAATCCCACCTTTGTGTAGTCGGTGAACTTGTAGTGACCGGGGGCCATCACCATCACGTTGGTCGTCGTGCCGATCGGTGTGAGGAATGCGGTTGATGCTGCCACCGAGACGGTGATCAGGAGCGCATGTGGATCGAGGTCCATCGTGAACGCGATGCTCAACACGACGGGGGCGATGATGATGGTGGTAGCGGTGTTTGACAGCACCTGGCTGAGGATCACCGTCACGAGGTAGATCGCAGCAACGAGAAGCCTCGGGTCGGACCCTGTCACGAGGTCCACAAGCCATCCGGCGATGAGATCGGTACCACCGGTCTTGGTCAGCGCAATTGCCGTGGGAAACATCGCGGCGATCAGCACGACACTCGACCACGAGACTGCCCGGTATGCCTGTCGAGCGTTGACTGCACCGGTCAACAGCATGGCGCCAGCAGCCAGCAGCGTCGCCATGACTGCCGGGACGACACCAGTGACCATCAGGACGACCATGCCGACGAGAATCGCGACAGCGAGGGGTGCCTTCGTTGATGGGCCGGTGACGGAGTGCTCCGCAGCCTCGGGATGCCCGACGACGACGAAATCGGTTCGTTCATTTCGAAGCCGGTGGATATTCGGCCAGCGACCCCGGACGAGGATCGTGTCCCCTGACTTGAGGGCGATCCTGCTTCCGGTCTTCTCCCCGGGACGTCGAATTCCCATGATCTGCACGGAACCCCAACCGAGCCACTCGCCCTCGCGCACCTTCTTCCCCCTGAGTTTCGATCGTGGTGTGATCATCAGTTCACTCCAACCGATCTCTGCAGGGAGTCGCGTCTGATTCAATTCCAACTCGGTCATCTCGATGGCCGATGCTCTGCCTCCCATCGCCTCGACCATGCGGTCGATGGTCCGCGGGATGCCTCGCACAACAAGTACGTCGCGCTCTTTCAGCTGCTCCGAGGGGAAGGGGAACCGCGTGCGCGCTCTCGGATCAGGGAGCTCATGCCCCATGACATTGAGGATCGGGTCCTCGGGCCGGTTCCGCACATAGACGGGTACAACGCCGAAGCGTCGACCAATATCGAGATCGCGGAAGGTCATTCCGAATGCGTCGTGCCCCTCGGGGAACTCGATCGCGTAGAGCGCGCGATCCACAGCGAACGCTTTGATGAGAGCGGCGTACTCCTCCGGACCGGACGGCGGCTTGTCAGCTTCGGGCTGGGTAGGCAGGAGCCTCCTGCCCCAGATTGCCATATAGACGGTTGCTGCGATGAGCAGGGGCAGTCCGATCAGGGCGTACTCGAAATAGCCGAACGGCCGGAGTCCCGCATCGATGAGCGCTTCGGCAACAACGATGTTCGGAGGCGTGCCGGTGAGCGTCAGGAGACCGCCGGCGTTGGCTGCAAAGGCAATGGGGATGAGCAGTTTTGATGGTGTCGAGCCGACCAGCCAGGCTGCAGCCATGATCGCTGGCATGAGCGTTGCAACGGTGCCCGTGTTCGAGATGAACGCCGAAAGTACGGCAGTCCCGATCATTGACACCACGAGCATGCGGGTGAGTGACGATCCCGCGCGATCGACGATGAGACTGGAGGCCCAGTCGGTGACGCCCGTTCGTGTCAGCCCCTCCCCGACGATGAACAGGGCGGCGATCATGATCACGGTCGAACTCGCGAAGCCTGCAAACGTCTCATCGAGCGTGATGATCCCGAAGAGGTAGAGGGCAACCGCCGACGACATGGCAACGAAGTCGGGGTTCAACTTCCCCCACACGAACATGACGATCGTGAAACCAAGGATCAGGAAGGTCACGGCCATCGGAGACATGGGCCCAAGGTATCAGGCGTCAGGCATCAGGCGTCAGCAATCGGACACGCTCGGAGTCGCTGCACTGCCTGTCGCACTACGTACTACGTACTACGTACTACGTTCCTTCTCATGCTTCCCATACGAATGGTTGAGACAGAGCGCGACGACTTCGACGGCACGATCGTGGAGTTGTGGCGAGAGGACGATTTCGTCGGCATGGTGTTCTGGGACGGCGAGGCACCGATTGTCCAGATCTACCCGGATAGCGATGGCGACGCTCAGGACTTGGATGTCAGGGAGATCCAGCAGCTCCTCGATACCGCACTCCAGATCATTGATCCCTTTGCATTCGACGGACTCGACGAGTTGCGCGAGGCGGTCGCAGAGGCGAGCGGAGACTTGGACGGTGAGACGCACCCGGCGACCGCTGCTCTGCTTGCCGAGTTCGACGAGAAGGCCGCGTACCGAACCGAGGATGGCGAGGGATTCTTCCGTCGCGGCGACGCTGACGCGTTCATAGCGAAGTGCGAAGAGCTGGACCTGGGTGTCGTCGAGATGGAGGGTTTTGACCTGGAGGGAGCGAGCCTGATCCCGCGTCCCCAAATGAACCTCGTCGTGACTCCCCAGACGATGATGTCGTGGTCCGAGTTCAGGACGTACGCGAATGCGACCGCGGCCGACACGCTCCGCATCTGGCCCTCACGATCCACGCTGGTCGTGGCGTTCGTGATTCAGCAGCCCGACAACGAAACCATCGTTGCTTGAGTAGAGCTGAGAGCTGACGCCTGAAAGCGAGGCGCAGCCGAGCGATCGGACGGCGCAGCCGTCCCTCTCTGCTCTTCACTCCTCACGCTGTTGCGGCGATCAGGAGTCCGAGCAGCAGGTAGATCGCGCCGATCAGGATCGGGATGTTCGTGATCACCGACTCGGTGCCTCGAGAGGTCTCCCACTTGTGGCCGTTGATCAGTAGATCAAGGAACGATCCTCCGATCGGACCGAAGATCATCGTGAGGAGACCCAGGATGATCATCAGGTACCCGGCCATTGCCTGTGTCGCTACGGCGCCACACGGCCGCCCAACCGTGGTGTCGGTGCAGAACCCGGGCCAGATCGGAGCAAGGAACCAGGCAATCAGAAAACTGCCGGCGATTCCCAGAATGAAAAGGACGATCGTTCGTGGCAGACGATCCTTGAACGGGTTCATGCGCCCAACGCTAGACGCCAAACGCTCAACGATGAACGCTGATGTAGCCTGAGGATCACGCGTGTGATCGAAGGAGCCAGCATCGTGCCGACGTTCAGGCCAGATCTCGAATCCATTCCGAAGTACGTTCCCGGCAAGCCGATCGACGAGGTGGCGAGGGAGCTTGGGATCACGTCGATTGACAAACTCGCATCCAACGAGTGCCCGACGGAACCGTTCCCTGAGGTGGTTGAAGCCATCGCTGCTGCAGGTGCAACTGTCAACCGCTATCCGGACAGCGGTCAGTACGAGCTCACGAACGCCATCGCAGCCCACCACGGTGTCGATCCAGCATCCGTGTGGGTCGGCGCCGGTTCCTCGGAGGTGCTTCGCTGCACTTCCCTCAGCGTCGGTGGCCCCGGCACGAGCGCAGTCTTCGCTCAACCGAGTTTCGTCATGTATCTCATCGCAACGCTCGTATCCCACGCCGAGCCGGTCGTCGTGCCCCTCGATGGTGACTTCAACCACGATCTCGATGCAATGCTTGCAGCAATTCGTGATGACACGACGATCGTCTATGTGTGCAACCCGAACAATCCCACTGGCGGTGTTCGATCTGGTAGTGACGTTCGGGCATTCGTCGACGCTGTTGATGAGGGCGTCACGATCATCATCGATGAGGCATACGCCGAGTACGTCACTGACCCTGATTACACGTCCATGCTCGATATCGCTCCGGAACGACCGAACGTCCTCGTCGCTCGTACGTTCTCCAAGATCTATGGGCTCGCTGGTCTCCGTGTTGGCTTCGGCGTCGGGCACCCCGATCTCATCGACAAGCTCCGTACGACGCAACCGCCGTTCGCCGTGACAGCACCGGCACAAGCAGCGGCCCTCGAGGCGCTCAAGCATCAGAAGCAGGTGGTTGAGCGAGCAGACCTGAACGCGGTTGGTCGCGACCGTATCTATGACGCGCTGGCAATCCGCGGGTATCGCGTGGCGCCGTCTCAGGCAAACTTCGTGTACTTCGAACCGAGTTCTGACGCGCAATCGTTGTTCGACGCGATGATGGCTGAAGGTGTGATCGTGCGCGTGCTCGGTCAAGGCATCCGTGTGACCGTCGGCACGGAGGAAGAGAACGAGCGGTTCATCGCCGCACTGGACAAGGTGGAGGGTTCCTGATGCGAAGACCAGATGATGTTGCTTGGGGCGAGCTGCACGAGATCGTTGACGTTGAAGGCAACCTGGTAGGTGACGCTCCCTGGTTGACGAAGGAACTAGCGGTTGCGATGTACCGAGACATGGTGCTCACGCGGGTGTTCGACCGTAGGGCGACAGCGGCACAGCGACAGGGCCGATTGGGAACCTACGCAATAGCTGAGGGGCACGAGGCCATACAGGTCGGTAGCGCTCATGCGCTGCGTGAGCAGGATTTCATCTATCCCGGCTATCGCGAGCATGGGGTCCACATCTCGAAGGGGATGCCGTATGAGACCGTTCTCTCGTACTGGCGCGGTCTCCCGAATGCCACGTGGGATCCGAAGACGATGAATCAGATGGTCGTCACGGTGCCGATCGGAAGTCATCTCCCACACACGGTCGGACATGCCTACGCGCAGCGCCTTCTGGGCAACGATGTCGTGACCGCGACCTACATCGGCGATGGAGGGACATCCGAGAATGACTTCCACTCGGGGCTCAACTTCGCAGGTGTCTGGAAGACCCCGACGGTGTTCATCGTGTCGAACAACTTCTATGCGATCTCAGTTCCGCTTGAGGAACAGACCGGAGCCACCTGGCTCGCCGACAAGGCAATCGGGTACGGCATGGCGTCCGAGAAGGTCAACGGGTTCGATGCTCTCGCGGTGTACGACGCCACTTTGCGAGCTGTTGAGCGTGGAGTGTCGGGTGGGGGACCGACCCTCATCGAGGCCATCTGCTATCGCTTCGGTCCGCACGCCACAGCCGACGATCCCGCGTTGTACCGCACCAAGGAAGAGGAGGAGTTGTGGCGCTCCCTCGATCCGATAGATCGCATGCGAGCCTTCGTGATGGATCGGGGCTGGTGGGATGACACCGCTGAGGAGCAGATTGTTGCAGAGGCGACGAAACGGTTCGACGAGGCTCTCGACAACGTGTCTTCAATCGAGCTGCCACCGAGGAGCGACATCATTGCTCACACCTTCGACAAGATCCCTTCGGGCCTCATCGACCAGCTGCATCGCATCGAGGAGAACGCCGGGGAATCCCTGTCCGATGTCCCGGTGTCGGATCGCTGGATCATCGGCGAGGACAAGCTACCCGGGGGGCCTGCCACCGAGATGACGATGGCTGATGCGATCAACGCAGCGTTGCATCAGGAGATGGGAGCGGATCCGACGACCGTGATCCTCGGCGAGGATGTTGCTGTTGCCGGAGGAGTGTTCCGGATCTCAGCCGGTCTGCTTGAGAAGTTCGGAGCGGAGAGGGTCATCGACACGCCGATCAACGAGTCGGGAATCGTGGGAACTGCCATCGGTATGGCGATGGCAGGCGTGCGGCCGATCGCCGAGATTCAGTTCGAAGGATTCTCCTATCCGGCGTTCGATCAGATAGCCAGCCATCTCGGTCGCATCCGGTTCCGTGCGCGGGGCAACACATCGCTGCCGATGGTCGTGCGGATGCCGAACGGTGCCGGTATCGGTGCACACGAACATCACTGCGACAGCCCCGAGGCGTACTTCGCCCACGTGCCCGGCGTGATCGTTGTCGTACCTTCATCACCGGCCGATGCCAAGGGATTGCTTGCTGCAGCGATCCGGTCGAACGACCCGGTGATGTTCCTCGAGCCGAAGGTGCTCTATCGAGCCGGCAAGGAGGCGGTCCCTGACGCTGCCTATGAGCTTCCGCTCGGGCGAGCGCGGATTCGCCGCAAGGGGAGTGATGTGACGCTCGTCACCTATGGCGGCATGGTTCCGGTCTCGCTACGAGCAGCCGAGGACGTTGCACAAGACGGTGTTGATGTGGAGGTCGTCGATCTTCGTACCGTGTACCCGTGGGACTTCGAGACTGTTTCCGAGTCGGTACGACGAACCGGTCGGATGCTCTTCGTCCAGGAACCTCAGCGCACGGGCGGGATTGGCGCCGAGATCGTCGCCGAGGTCGCGGAGCGATGCGGTTACGACCTTGAGGTACCGCCACGAAGGCTTGCCGCGACCGATGCCCCGTGGCCCCAGTTCGCGATCGAGTCTCACGCGTTGATCACTGACACCATGGTCGTTTCAGAGTTACGGAGTCTCGTGAGCGGGTAGACCCACTCGTGGGTGTCAGCCGCCGAGAGAAGCAACGATTTGCCGGTGCGCTTCCCACATAGCGACTTCGGCGGGGAGGGTTCCGTTGCGTATGGCGAGTAGAGCGTCAGCGATCGGACCCCACGTAGATTGCATTTCGCGGATGGTCGGCTGGGGCAGACCATTCATCACCGAGGCTGTGAATGCTGCTGCAATCGGATTCCCCGACACTGAATCGAGCACTGTCGCCATCGTCGAACCCCGGTGGTCGGCGAAGTGGATGTCAATCAGCGTTCCTGGTGTGAACACGAATCTGTGGAGGAACTCCTCCGCTGCGAGCGGGTTCCCTGAGTCTCTGTGCAGGAAGAAGCCCTGGACGTTCACGTGGGGTCGGAGCACACCGCCATCGACGGTCGGCAGCGCGGCTACCGACCAGTTGACGTCATTGGTATTTCCTCCGGGATTCTCAAGGATGTTGATCTCCCACGGACCCGTTATCCAGAATGCGGCGTCGCCGCCGACGAATAGCTCGCGGGCTTGGGAGTAGTTCGTTGAAGGAATGTGACCCGAGCGGACGAGATCCTCCAGGAGCTGTGCACCGCGAATCGTCTCGGGAGACGCGACGCGTACGTCCGAACCGTCGTATCCAGTCTCAGGCGAGTACCCGAAGATGTGTCCCCCGTACGCAGCGAGGAATGGTTGCTGGCTGTAGGCATCGCCGCGATCACCGCCACCGCGCACAAGAAGACACTCCTTGTCGATGGGAAGGGCAGTGCATGAATCGACGAGGTCTGACATGGTTGCTGGCGGAACCGGCACCAGGTCCGTGTTGTATGCCAGAGCCACGGCTTCAGCTGATACTGGGAGACCGTATTGGTTCTCCCCAACACGCACGGCATCGAGGGCGGTTGGGATGAATTCGGATTCTCGACCGCGCACGTCAATTGGGGTAATCAATCCCGCCGCCACAAGCTCGTTCATCCACGAGTGATCTCCGTAGAAGAGATCGGGGCCGGTCTTGTGATCAGACTGTGCGAGCAACTCCGCCTTAACCGAGTAGTAGTCGACAATCTCCACGGTGATCGGTGTGTCGTAGTGCGTCCGGAATGTGGCGGCTGCCTGTCTGATCGCTGCGCCGCGCAATTCGTCTACCCACACGACGATGGGAGTGTCGGGCAGTTCGATCAGCGGAAACGTGGTTGTGGTCGTGGACGTGCTGCTGGTCGTCGTCGGCTCTGTTGCTGCGGACGTGCTGGTGCTTGTGGCTGTTGTCGCGGTGATCGTTGTGGTGGCGACCGCGGATGCCGCCGTTGACGGGGTATCGGAGCCTGAATCCTGCAGCAGGAGCACAGCGGCCACCGTCGATAGTCCGATGACGATCAGTACAACAAGAGCGACTATGAGCGGTGTTCGCTGTCGACGTGGCGATGGTGGAGGTCCCCCAGATGAAACTGTGCCTACCCGCTCGCCGCAGGCCCCACAGAAGTCGTCAGCCGGCCCGAGCTCGCTTCCGCAGTGTGTGCAGAACGCCACCGATATCCCTCCTGACAGAGGTCAAGATGCTACCAGGGCGACATGCGAACGCTCCGTGCGAAGGAGTAGCGGACTCAGCCGGGCGGATAAGACTCGAACCCTGAAATGCGCTGGTTCTCGCGTACGAACGCCACGATCGCCGTCAGGTCCTCGTCTGACAATCCTGGCACCGGCTGCATGTCACCGAATGGCCAGTGATGCTGTTGGACCCCGTTCCGTGCAGCGAGGACGAACGCGGCGTCCCCGTGGTGGTTGGGCTCGTAGACG
>JBDLJV010000036.1:0-16387 GCA_039714175.1 Actinomycetota bacterium | reverse complement strand
AGGCAGACTCTTCTCACTCGTCATCGGTACGGTCCTTCCCGCTCAGGCTCCCGCCTGAGCATTCTCGACCACACCATTTACACGAAGTTCGTTACAGACCCGGGAGAACCTATGGCTGCGGGCATGCTTCGTTGAGCCGAGCCCACTCCGTATCAGTCACGTCTAGTCGTACAATGTCCGTGTACGGGTTCCAGGCGTCGCCCGATGAGTAGCTTTCGATGAAGACGGCCTCCGCGGGAGCCTCTGAAACGGAGTAGCCCTCGTCTCGCAGGCACTCAGCTGTCTTCAGCAATGCTCCCAAGTGGAGTGCGAGCTGTTCGCCGTCCATTGGCGTCGCTGGAATCACACCAACTTGCTGTTTGCACAACGAGTTAGCCTCCGATGCAAGCCGTCTCGCGTCCCCAGTGATGTTGGGGATCGCGTATCCCGTGCCATCGACGTGGGCATCGAACCCCTCCGCCCGCATGCAATCAACCATCGCCGCCGCCCACTCGTCAGTGGTCCCCTCGAAGACCGGCGTGGACGAGGTACTGCTGGTTTGCGTGCTCCCGTCCGCCAGGTTCGCGTCGTTGCTCTGGGCCTCGCAAGCTGCAAGACCCAGAGCAACGACTACACAGACGACTCGTATCAGCTGAACGGAGCGCATGCGGCGTACGTCTGGTTGGAGATCAGGTCGTCGCTGTAGACTCCCCACCAACCACCCAAGCCACTGGGCGCATACTTCTTCCCGGTCCACTTAAGGGTGGAACCATGGCTGAAAGTGGCGTATCCCGACCCAGGGGGGAAGACCTCGCCGTCGCCCGAGGCGTAGCCATTGGCGTATGGCGTTTGTCCCGTTGAGCAGTACTTGTATCCGGTCTTCGACACATCTGCGTACGCTGGTACCGCGAGCAGAAGGATCATCACCACAGCGAGACCCAAGACTGCAATCCTGTACGTTCGATTCCCGCTGCTCTGCCAAATGAGTTCCATATTCCGCAATCCTTTCACTTTCGCTCCGTGTCTTTTCGCGGAGCTTCCTCGCATCGCTATCCCCCGATCGATCCAAGGCGGTGGCCGACGACAAGACGACCTACCTCGAGTTGAGTCGGGCATCATCAATCGTCTCTCTTGGAACCCCTTTCTGCCGAAGGCATGATCAGTTGTGCTCGCGTCCGGCCGTTGTCTTCTCGCAAGATCGCGTTGCGCCACGGCGACTCCTAGCGTGTGTGGCAGGCGAGTGCGCAGTGCTTGCATCCGTTTGCGGTTGAGTATCCAAGCTGCTTCGCCTTCCCAACTGCTGAGTGGCAGTTCTGATGCCGGCCGAGGTCGACTCTGTTCTGCGGATTCGGGTGACACGGTCGGTCGGATGTGATGTCGTGCACTTCATGGTCGCCGTTGGGTTGGGGGTTGCTGTTCACGCAGTACTTCTTCAGTTGTCTCTCCTCCGTGTCGTTGCTGGCTGTGTCTCTCTCGCCCCCGTACCGCCTACGTGTCGCCTCCGCCGGATGAGTCGCGAGGTTGGTGAGAGAGATCCAGTGGTTGGCGATGGCGATGGCGACGGCTGCCCTGGTAGACGCGGCGTTGAGTTCGGCGAGAACGGCGGAGATGAGGCGCCTGGAGTGCCGTTCGGACACGCCGAGTCGCGCCGCGACGTCGGCCATGGCCGGTTCGTCGCATAGCGCTTGGAGAATCTCGACCGTGGAATCAGATGGTGTGTACGGGGTCGCTCCCACAGCGTGTTACGTGTCCGGTTCGAGGATTTGTCGCGACTCTTGTCCTTTTTCGGACACGATGTCTACGAACTAGCCCGAAGTGGGTAGAGAAAGGAGGACCGGAATGCGATTCACACACCGAAAGGTTGCGAGACTAGGTGCGGCGGGGTTCGCAGCCCTGCTGTTCGCCGCTGCTATGCCAATTGCATCCGCCGGCGAGACGAACGGTGTATTGGCGGAGTTCGAAGGCACGATGATTGACCTGGCCGAGGACTGGGGTGAAGCGACGGCGTGCCACATCGGCGACGATGTGGCAATGTGCTTCCGATCCGAGGCAGACATGGACTCGTGGCTCGAAAGTAACAGCGAAGCCCGGACACTTGGTCCAATCGTCATTGCGTCGTCGTGCTTGAGCACACTTCGCCTCTACGACGGAACCGGATGGACTGGATCATCTTTGAGCCTGTCCACGGGGAGCCAGTGGCTGAACCTGTCGAATTACGGATTCGATCAGAAGACCTCGTCGTACAAGATCGGAGCCTGTGCCGCCCAGTTCGCTGACCTCTCGGGCGGCGGTGGTGGCTGGTACTTGTCAAGCCTCACCACTGCGTACTCCCAGTATCCGTCGATGCAGTCAGGTTGGGACAACGACGTATCCTCTGTGTACATCTACTGATCCGTGGATCCACTCTGAGGTAGGCCATGCCGGGTACGGGAAGCGAACGGGAGCGTTTTGACGCCTTGTACGGCTCCACGTACCCGGAGATGGCTGAGTACTGCAGGCGACGTTTGCCTTCGAGCTCATGGGAGGATGCGGTCGCTGAGATCTACGGTGTTGCGTGGCGCAAACGCGACACCTACCTGTCGGCAGACAATCCCGCAGCGTGGCTGCAGGCCGTAGCGTTCAGAGTTGTATCGAACGAGTTCCGCAAGCGTCGGCGTCGCCGACGGCTCATAGAGAAGCTGCTGCGCCAAGACCGGCCCGAAGTGCCACCGCCTGAGGCCTTCGTCGAGGCAACAAATGAAGAACGCTACGCCCTCGAAGCGCTCTCAACACTCAAGCCGATCGAACAGGAACTGGTCCGTCTCGTGGCCTACGAGGAACATTCGTACGAGGAGGTCGCGGCCATCACCGGGCTGAGTGCGTCTGCCGTCAAGACTCGTCTCTACCGAGCTCGCCAGACGCTCACCAAGGTCTATCTCGAGAAGGTCGAGGGGCAACGATGACTCTGCGCGCTTTCCTCGGTCGCGACTTTTTGCCCGTTCTGCACACGTACATGATGAGGCAGGAAGATCCTGGCGCCGGTGTTGGGAGTTCGGCATGAGCGAACATAGAGACCCGTTTGACATCCTCCGCAACGCGGCGCGCACTCACGGATCTGCGATTGATGAGTCCGACACAACCGCCGCACGGATCCTCTCGGCCGCAACTCAGGAGTCCAAGCGACCACCCTTCCTCGCGCAGCGTCGACGCACGATTCTCGTTGTCGTTGCTTTCGCGGCATTGCTGCTCGTCGCAGCCGCTTGGCTCGCAGCAACTCGGTCACCTTCGAACCTATCTGTCACCTGCTACTCAGAGACACGATTGGACAGCGATCGCCACGGCACTGTTGCCTCTGGACAGCCTGATGCATCAGGTTGTGCCCAGTTTTGGGAGAACGGCACTCTGACTTCTCCGCTCATATCCGAGGGTGAGGTTCCACCGCTTGTGGCCTGCGTACCACCGAGCGGGGGCCTCGCCGTCTTTCCAACATCGGATCCTGAGATCTGTCAGGATCTCGGTCTTGCCGAACCTCTCGAACCCGAGGTGCCGCTCGATGCCGTTGCATCCGCTACCGAAGAGGTCACCGACTACATTCAGGAGTCCGACTGCCAGCCACTCGACGAGGCCGAGACAGAGATCCGTAGAATCCTCGACCAGAACGGCCTCGACGATTGGGAGATCACGCGAGGCCCCGACCACCCCGATCGACCATGCGCCAGTGTGGCATACGACATCGAGGGCGAGACCATCCGGCTGGTACCGATATATCCGCGTCCCTAACGCCCGACCAAGCTATGAGCAACCGAATACATCCCTTGACCACACGTTTCACAGGAGTCTGACGATGCGCAAGTTTCTAACAGCCTTTCTTCTGATTGTCGTGGGTGTTGGTTTGTTGGCTGTTGGTTGGTGGGCTGGGCGGGTTGCTTTGTCTCCTCCGGAGGATCCGTTGGTTGAGGCTGTGCCGCTGGAGTACACGGTCGATGTTGGTTCGGTGGGTCGAGCGTTGTCGTTTGTCGCGGTGGCGGAGTGGCCGCTGGCGGATCTGGGACGTGGCGCCGCGCATGGGACGGTGACATCGATCGATGTCGAAGCTGGCGTGTCGGTGTCGCCGGGTGATGTGCTGTACACGGTGGGTCTGCGTCCCGTGATGGTTGCGGAGGGTGCGGTGCCGTCGTTCCGTGACCTGTCGTACCGGTCGGACGGCCCCGATGTCGCCCAACTCCAGGAGCTGCTCGCCGTTGGCGGCTTCTTCGAGGATGAGATCGATGGCGTGTTCGGTCGCTCCACACGCGCGGCGGTCAAGTTGTGGCAGGAGGGGTTGGGTGTCGATGACGACGGTGTTGTGCGTCGCGGCGATGTCATATTCGTGGAGGATCTGCCGGCACGGGTGGTGTTGGACTCGGCGGTTGTGGTGGGCGCGGAGCTGTCGGGTGGTGAGGTGACGGTGCGCCGCGTGGTCGGTGACCCGGAGTTCGTGATCCCGTTGGCGATCGAACAACGGGAGCTCGTGCCGCTGTCGGCTGATGTGGAGGTGTTCCACAGCGGCGCGGTGTGGGATGCGGTCATCACAGAGGCCATCGAAGACGACACATACGGCCAGCTACGTCTGGTCCTGGAGGCACCGGATGGTGGTGCTTTGTGTGGTTCGGAGTGTGCCGAGACGGTATCGCTGGAGGATCGAACGGACTATCCGGCGAAGGTCATCGTCGTGCCGGAGACGACGGGTCCGCTCGTTCCGGTGGCCGCCATCGAGACGGCTCCGGATGGGTCGGCATCCGTGACCACACCCGGTGGTGGCAAAGCCGACGTGGTGATCCTTGCGGTGTCGAATGGTCTCGCCGTGGTCGACGGTCTTGAACCGGGCGACACCATCTTGTTGCCGGTGACCGAGGATCCCTGATGTTGGCTGTGGCGGATCTGCGGTTCCGGTACCACCGCGGGACAGACGAGTTGTTCGACGGCTTGTCACACGGGTTTGCTCCGGGTGGGGTCTCGGTGCTGTCCGGCCCGTCCGGATCTGGGAAGTCGACGCTGCTGTACCTGTTGGGCTTGTTGTTGACACCGACGCGGGGTGGTGTGTCGGTGGATGGTGTGGATGCCGCGGGTTTGGGTGATGCGCAGCGATCGGTGTTGCGGGCCAGGCACATCGGGTTCGTGTTCCAGGACGCCGCGTTGGACCAAACCCGCCCCATTCTCGACAACGTCGCCGAAGGCGGCCTGTACGCCGGTATGGCCCGCAAGGATGCCGAGCACAGGGCGAGGGCCCTGTTGGAGGAGTTCGGTGTCGACCTGCCTCCCGAACGGCGACCAGGCGAGATCTCCGGTGGCCAGGCCCAACGAGTCGGCCTGTGCCGGGCGTTGGTCAAACGACCACGGATGATCCTTGCTGACGAACCGACCGGGAACCTCGACGCCGAATCCGCATCCGTCGTATTGGGGGCACTACGTGACGCCGCCAACGACGGTGCCACCGTGGTGATCTCGACCCACGACCAGCAGATCGTCGCAGGAGCCAACGATGTCGTCTCGCTCTGACACCCGCATGGGGACGCTGTCCGTTGTGTCCGAGGCGTGGCGGGTGGCGGTGTCCGCCCCGGTGGCTTCGGGCATGCTGTTGATCGTTGTCGCCGCCGTCGTCGGGTCGATCCTTGCAACGACAGGCCAAACGGTGCGGGCCGAACAAGACGTGTTGGCGAGAATCGACGAAGCAGGAACACGGCTGATCGTCGTATCCGACGTCGACGGCAGCGGCCACATCCCCAACGACGCCGTAGACCGCATTGCGGCGCTGTCCCGAGTCGACTGGGCCTTCGGAGTCGGATACGCAGTCGACGCCCGCAACTCAGCAATTGGCAACGGTGCAACACCCGCTGCGGTGCGCACCATGTGGGGCGGCCTCCCCGACGTGATCGACACCAACGGACGCACCCCGCAGCCCGGCGAAGCCATTGCCGGAATCGTGGCTGCAGACACCCTTGGCCTGGCAGTCCCGGTCGGCGGCATCGACACGCGCGACATCCAGTTGGCGGTCGTCGGAGGCTTCACAGCCAGCGATCCACTCCAAGGGCTCAACACGTCGCTCCTGGCAGAACCCGGCCCAGAAGCAGCAGATGCGCTAGTGCGCTCCGTGTACGTCCTCGCCGAAACACCCGACGACGTCGCCCTCATCGCCGACGCAGTCCCCACCGTCCTCGGAGCCGAGGACCCATTCGCCATCGCCCTCGAGACGTCAGAGACCCTTGCAGATGTGCGCGCCGCCGTCGCTGGAGAGCTCGGCAGATTCTCCCGAAGCCTCATCGCCGCCGTCCTCGCCGCCGGGCTCATCCTCACCACGCTGATCGTCTACGCATCAGTGACCGCACGCCGTCAAGACTTCGGACGACGCCGCGCCCTGGGGGCTACCCGCGGTGTCATCGTCGGCCTCGTCGTCACGCAAACAACGCTCCTCACCACCATCGGTATTGCCATCGGCACCGCCGTCGGCACCGCACTCACGATCCGATGGACCACCCAACTCCCCGACACCGAGTTCCTCACCGCGATCGCCAGCCTCACCCTCCTCGCCTCCATCATCGCCGCCACACCCCCCGCCGTCCTCGCCGCCTGGCGCGACCCCGTCCACGTACTCCGCGTCCCATGAGACACGACACGGATCGGCAAGTGCGTGGATATCCACCCCGCTACATCGTCTCTCACGCTTCAGCTCGGCAACACTCATCGGAACTCTGAGAGCCACTCAAGCTTGCCGTGGCGATGTGTCGAGGCGCATTTCGATCGCATGAACGGAATCTCGCGACTACCGAGGACTCCTGGACACGTACACCTTGTGAGTCCGAGTGAGGGAACAGCGCTCGCTACAGGTTCAAGGAAGGAGGAGCGCTCAGCCGACCAACAAGGCAAAGGACGATGGAGACTGGACGTGAAAGGAACTTGCACATGAGACGAGTGTTTGCAGTCACGCTGGTAGCGGCCATGGTCGTTGTGCTTCTCGCCGTGCCAGCGTTCGCCTATCTCGACGGTGAAAGCGGAACGAAGAGCTGCGGTGGCTACCCGATGGAACTCTATACGAAGGTTCACGCCGACGGCGGCCACAAGCACAAAGTCAACTCAGCGGTGCAGACGTATGGAGATGTTGGCTACGTAAGGAGCACCTACTACTACTCGGGTTACTCCGCCGGTGATTGGTGGACCGAGGGCGGAATCGGCTACTACTCCACCTCGTCTTCGGGTGGCTACTGCCGCTACAACCCGTGACAGTCTGGAGACCGTCAGAAGCAGGGTCCTTGACCGTCACTTCGCCTCGGAGAGGCTGCACCGCATGAACGTACTCAAGAGGACCACGGCAACGACACTCTGGGTTCGCGTCATAGTCATCGCCGTGGTCGTCTTGGGCAGTGTTGGATGCACCCAATCGCCCAGCGGTGAGCCGTCCGGTGCCGGCACGGGGAACGAAGTGGCCCCGCTGTCGCGCGCGTCCCTCGAGGCAGCGGAAGCCATCACCCAGTGCTTGCGTGATCGAGGCTTCGCCGCCGAGGCCACCCTGGGGGGCGGAATCCAGGCAGGCGTCCATATCGAGCTCGGTGGCCAGTCGCACGAGTTGGCGTTCGAGGCTTCCGATGAGTGCGAAGCCGAGCTCACAGAGGCCGGAATCCTTGAGTCGGTTGCCGAGTCCTCCAGCGATCATGCACTCGAAAAGCTGTATGACGACTATGCAGCCGCGGCTGTGTGCCTTGGAGGGTTTGGCTACGACGTTCCCGAAGCTCCGTCGCTTGAGGCGTTCATCGAATCGAAAGCTGGGGCGTGGGACCCCTTTGCCAACGTCCCACAGACGAGAAGCGACATGGAGCGCGCTTTCGATGAGTGTTGGGAGTACTGAGCCTCAGTCGATGAGGGCCCCCGAAGCATCCCCGAGCGGTCAAGACCAACCACAACCGCGAAACACACTGACGCGAGGGTCGCTGGGGTGTGTCGGACAAACACGATGCTCGTAGCCGTAGCTCCTCTGGTCGTGGCGCTTGCCGCACCGGCCTTGGCTGTTTCACTCAATGCCAAGGTGGAACCGGTTTGGACTTCCGTACTCACGGCAGGGCAGACAACTGGCAGGGCCACACGCACGATGGAACTACCGTCCACATCCACTTCGACCGACGCCAGACCAAGACCGTCAAACTGAGGCTACGAGACATGGATAGAGTACGGAACTGTCTCCGGTCCAAACCTGAGCGAACCGGGCGCCTATTGCATCGGCTAATCACCTGATATTGGTCCTCCCCCGGTGTTGCGAAATCAGATCATTTGATTCGGCACTGTGAGGGTCAGGGCACCGCGCTTGCCGAGACGAACCACTGCGGACTTCCGTTCTCAGTATCACTGCAGCGCAGCTATCAGGCCCGACCAATTCCGCACGTACCGCAGGAATCAACCCTGCACAGACCCACGCGCTGAACCGGCAAGGAGACCATTCCGGTACAGCGCAAGTCGGTGACCACAAGCCCAGGTTTCCCCGCAACGAGGCATCCCAGAACTGACCCGCACTGGACTTCAACGGTCGACTTCGACAAACGGACAGCGGCCCCGTCGCACTCGATGACGTGCATCTCGCCTCTGTCAAGTTCCGTGAACCGTTCGCGACACATGCGCGACACGCCGAGACCGCGCCCATTGCAGCACTCCCCCGCAGAATCTCTGAAGTCTGCATGTAGCAAGGATTCCAGAATCGCTCCGGGGGTGGGACTCGAACCCACGGCAAACGGATTAACAGACCCCTCAGACACCTCTCGGCAGTTCCCAACATCTCGCAAGAATGCCCTCGTAGCACCGACTTCCGACGATCTCAGCACTCGACACCTTGCAGCATCTCTGACCGATTCTGGATGTATTCGCGACACATACGCGACACGCACCGACGAAACCGGACCGCACGGCAATCCATCTGAACCTCCCCGTGAGAAGACCACCCTTGGAACACAAGGACTCGGCGCTCTCTCTGGGAACCCTCAATGCTCGATCGGAGATAAAGAGAAGAGAGCCTCGACCGATCGGCGTACCCGGTATGGGCACGACCGAGGAAAGGAGGGTGAACCGAAAGTGCCCGGTCTCTCGTGCTGCGGGCCTCAGTGCCGAAGATGAATGGGTTCCTCGCATTCTGCGGGGCACGATCCAGAGAAGCAGCGAGCTGAGAGCTGACGCAAAATCGCTGGTGTCGAAGCGCGGCTCTGCCCGACACGGGGCTCATAGCGAAGCTCCCACAGTGACCAGCGAACCCGCCGTACGAGCAATGGAGTGCATGCAAATGAAATACACAATCCTCGCAGTCATAGTGGCCGCGTTGCTGGCCAGTCCGCTCCCATCTAGCGCGAGCAATCCACAGCCGAGGTTCGACGATCCGCCGATGATCACAATAGATGGCGGTGTTCGGGTTCCGACTCAGGGAGTTGACTGGGAAGACCCGCTTTCAGTGGAGTCCCTCCTCTTGACGATTCAGGAAGCGCAGGGTTCAGACTCCATCGAGTGGCTCTCAGCTCGAACGACACCCGCATACGTACGAGACGGCGTCTTGCGCACTATTACGCGAGATCCGGGCAACCACGTCACAACTGAGTCGATTGTCCCAGCCAGCGAGAGCGATACCGAACGCATGCTCGCCGAGCTCTTCGGCGACAAAGCCGCGCAAGCTGCTGCAGCGGGTTGGACCTGCGGCTGGGGATACAAGAAAGTCCAGTACAAGCCCGGTGTGATCGCGTACTACTGGTTCAGTCTCAAGACAGATTTCTGCTGGGATGGGACGAACGTGCAAGCGACGCCACAACAGACCGTGAATGGCGACGGCTCCTGGGGTTGGGCCTACGAAGGATGCAACTCCTGCACTGTGATGGGGTGGCCAGCTCCGACCGACTACAAGTCCTACGCCCAGGGTCACATGAATCTCGGAACCTGGCCCAATTGGGACCGGTACCCTTGGATTCAGCACATCGTTCACGGTGCCGGAACCGTCTCCACCACGTTCCACGACTAGAGCATCATGACGAAGACGACGACCGTGATCGTGCACGCGGTGTCTGGGCTAGCTTCGGGTGGGGTCCTCGGCCTGATACTGGGTGGATTCGGTCCCGGGGTGGTCCTCGGGATCGCTGGCCTAGCTACTGGAATAGCAGTGGGTGTCAGAAGAGCAGGATCAAGACGGCACCGCCTGGACTGATCAACAGTGTGCTCTGGCTCCGAAGGCGCCTTTCACGCCACGGAGCCAGAGCACACCCGCGTGCGGGCCCAATATCGCGGCGCTCTTGTAAGATGGTGCCACGCTCGGCAGGCATCTACGACTCCAAGGGTGCCTTCCATTCGGGCCGCGAATTACCGTCTCGCTGTGCTCCGAGCGTCTTCTCCGAATCATCCTCGTAGGGTCGGTGCACTGATCTCCTTGAATTGGCGAGTCTGGTCCACCGAAGGCCAGGCAACACAGAGTGACGACATTCGGTTCCCCTGGTGGTCTTCCCCCGGTTTCCTGGAGTCAGTTCGCTTGACTCATCGGGGCAACGGCTCGCGTGCCAAGGTGGGTCGATTGAAACGGGGGTCCGGATTCCGAGCACGGCAAGGCAGTGCTGCCCGCGCTGGAGGATCTCAATGGATTCCGCGAACTGTCGAGCAGTCTGTCAATTCCACAACTAGGGACCGGCGCGCGGCAGACACCGTCACCGTGCGGACACCGCGACGCCTGCTCGAGGATGGGTCGCTACCCGGTTTGTGTGACAGAGGTTGGAGGTTTGTATGTGGCTTGGAATCCGAGGACTGGTCCGTCGATGAGGTCGGGGATGCCGTCGTGGTAGGTGTGTGTCTCGGCGGTGAGCCAGCCTTCGTTGTCGAAGGTGGCGGTGCGTTGTTCTCGGCCGAGGCTGGTTTCATAATCCGCCAGGACGTGAACTGATGTCCCGTCGGCGGTGGATGTGAGCTCGGGGAGGTCTGCGAGGACGTGGAGTGTCGCGGCTCGTTCTGCGGGGGTGAGGACATAGACGCGGTGTATGTCGATGATCGCTTCGAAGACCTCGATGTCGTCGGGCACGTCCAGGTTGCCCCAGCGTTCGATGTCGCGCCTGATGCTCTCTTCCAATGTGACAGGGTCGTCTGAGAGTTTCTGTCGCCGCTGCTGGTGGTCTTCGTCAATCGGGTAGGTGTAGGTGTCAACGGTTCCGGCTCCGACCAGTTCCTCGATTGTCGCCTCGTCCTCCGCGGTCAGGTCGGTGAGGAACTCGACGCCAAGGATGTGAGTTTCGACTTGGATCATGTCGTCGGTTGAGGTCCTCCGGGTCTCTTCGGTTGCGACTCTGAACACCGCTTTCTCGCTGTCGGGATCTGTGACATCGATCGGCGCTGAGTCCACCCAACGGCTGGTCGTGTGCCGTTCAATGGCGGCGCCGGCAAAGGCGTCGTTCGGCAGGGTCTCGACTACTTCCGCGAGGGTGCCGAGCGCGGTGACCTGTTCGGCGGGCAGGACGATGATGGCGAAAGCGACAACGGCCGCTGCTATTGCTGCAGCCGTGCCGGTGATCCAGCGTCGTGGGAGTCGACCTGCACGTCCTCGCCCGACGGTCTGACCTGCTGTCGCGGCGTCGGTACCGACTGCGCTGCTCGGTTGCTCAGCCTGCTGGCTGCCGATGGACTGTTCAATGTGGGAGCGCAGCTGGTCACGGCCTGCAGCCATGGCCGCGGTGTGGTCGTCGGGTGTTTCGATGTATTCGGCGATGCGTCGGAGCTTGTCCATCACACCAACTCCTTGCATCGATCAAGCCGTTCGAGCTGCTTGCGCAGCTTGACGCGCAGACGCGACAGACGCGACTTGACGGTACCGACCGGCACTCCCGTTGCGTCTGCAATCTCAAGATAACTGGCGTCGGCGAGGGCATGGAGATACAGCGTATCGCGCAGATCCTCATCCAGGCCGCTGATGACATCGATGATGCCAGACTCCTCGACACATCGCCGTGCGTCGACACGCCACGCAATATTCGACACCTCATCTGTGGTTGCGTCTCGAGCGTCAATGCGACGCACTGCCTTGGCTTCGCGTCCGCGTCGTCGCGCCTCGTTCAATGAGATGTGCGATGCAATCCGATACAACCACGGCAAACACGTGCCATGACCGAACGACCGATACCTGTGACGCGAATCGAACGCGCGAAGGAACACCTCGGACGCGATGTCGTCAGCGGCATCGCGTCCGAGGCGCCGTGTCACATACCGGTGAATGCTCGGGTAGTGACGTTCGTAGATGACCTCAAACCGGTGCGGATCCGACAACGACAGTTCCAAGATCTCGTCGTCGCCGCACCGGTCCAGATCCGGGGTGTTCATCTCAAGAAGGCTAGGTCCTAGGGCAGGTACTTGACAGTCCCTACGTTGTTCTCGACCGCGGAGTTCAGGTTGCTGGTACTGCCCACACCGTACGTAGTCGATGCGAATCCGGTGCCGTCGGTGCCGGTCCGGTGCTCGATCTTCGGGCACCCATTGTGTGTGCTCGACATGTCGTACCTCATCCACACCGGGGGATGCCACCAGCCACCGGTACATGACGAACCGACCACCGTGATCGACGAACCCGTCCCGTACCTGCCCGTGTAGTGAATCCCTATCGCGTACGACGACACTGCTGCGACGCTCGACGCCGCGAACTCCGACGGCCCCATATCCGCCGGCAGAAGGACATCGCCGCCGCTCGCGTAGCTTGTAACCTCTGCAAACGTTTCGAAACATCTCTCCGTCCCCATGATGAGTTCGCCATCGTCAGCCTGACCGACAACGTCGACCACGCAATGCTGCTGTACTCCAGCATGCTGGCCCACAGCGGCAGCATTCGCTGCCGGCACAACGGTTGCAACGGCCAACGCGACCGTAACTACTGCGGCACGTGCTCGCATTTGAAGACCCTTTCGATTGTCCAATGAGGGGCTCTACCCCACTCTTTCGCACAGTTATCACCGCAGCAGCCCAACGGGTTCCCCGATTTCTCGAAGTTCTCCTCAGATGGAACCGCCCCGCCCAATCGGGGATAACCGGTCAACGGCGTCCACGAGAACAGATCTCAACAATTCTCGATCGTCGGCCGGCGAGCCCCACGTGCCTTGAAGACCCGGCACACGGGTGTCTCGCCGGCCGGCCACCCGTCAACGGCACGTACCAGGAACAACCCCGTCCCATCAACTGGGCACGACTCCTGAATCTGTGAACACGCTGACCGCTGAGTCCACCCCGCCGCCGAGGGAACCCAACCCACCCATACGCAGATAGACAGAGTAGGAAGAACGCAAGGACACGAACCGCAACCGGAGGTTGACAATGCCACGCAACGAACGCCACGTCGTACCACACGGAAACGGATGGGCCATCCGCAAACCCGGATCTGACCGGGTGAGCGACACCACCACCACACAACGCGACGCCATCGACCGGGCACGCGAGATCCTCGCAAACAACGGCGGAGGCGAAATCGTCATACACCGACCCAACGGCACAACTCGCGACAGCAACACCGTACCACCCGGCAACGACCCCAACCCACCCCGAGACCGAGGCCCTGCCAAGCAATGGATAGCCCTGGGATTCTTGGAGTGGTCTACCCCCGGCTTCGGTTGAGTCAGCTCACTTGAATCAGCTGTACGGCAGGCCGGTTGTGGTGGATGGTTCTCCATTCGATCAGGGTCCAATTTCCGAACACAACTTGAATCGCCCCGAGTTTTGTGGAGGTTCTGGTCTTCCCCCGGTTTGGCGACACGGTCTCTCCACGATCGACTAGATCAGCTCGCCCGATTTCGAAGACCATAGTCGGTGTGCTGTGCGGGATCCTTTCGTATGTGATCGCAACGCGCTCTCCTATGCAAACTGGCGCCAGATCCTGATTGCAGGAATGGACGATCCCCCAACAAGCTCGACAGTATTGGCCCGAGTCCACAGAACGAGAACACGGGCAAGATGACCCTGTTCGTCAGCTCCACACACCAGTCTTCAGTGATACGCGTCCTGAGCGCGTCATGGAAAGCTCATCACGCTCCCCTTGCCACCGACCGGTTCAGCCATTGGTGGTCTCAATCCGCTCTGCGAGCCAGACGGCAACATCTCCCTCGTTCTTCTCGCCGATGACGATCACACCCATGAGTGCAACCGCGTCATCTCTTGCCCCGACCAGATTGCAGCCACCGAGTGTACAGAACATGGTCAACGCAACCCAGACCAGACGCTTGCTGCCATCTGGGAGCGGATGATTACGCGAGATGCGCCCTACGAGCGCGGTTGGGCCCCGAGACCTACCGGTCACGAGGCCCAACCAAGGATGATGAGTGCTATATGCCCGATCGAAGGAAGCTGGCGATGGCGGCGGGGATGGCCAACACCAGTGCCAATTGAACGAGGACTCCGCTCTTGGGGTTCCGGGCGAATATCGCCCAACCACCGAGAATCGCCGCGACGACCGCTGCCCCGATCGGGGCAAAGTATCCGATTAGCACACCGAACACCGCGTATCTAGCCGGAATCCACCTGAGATCGTTGGCATACCACCTCATCGTCCGCACAACCTACAGGCCGTATCGAGCGATCGACGAACCTGAGTAGTACTTGTCATGTTGAATCCAAGGATCGCTCCCGCCGTAGCAGTACGGAAGTCCCACCGGACAGATCTGATAGGTACCTTCCTCCTTGAAACGGTACTGCTTCTGGTAGGTGATCCAGCCGCTGGAGATCAGCTGTGGGGTACTGGTCCAGCGGTAGCCCATAGCGAGTCCATACGACGTACGCCCGGAGCTGACGGTAGCTGTCGGAGTTCCGACAATAATCGACCCGTCGAAACAGTGGCTGGATGCCAGCCGGTGCCACAGCACCGTGATCCCGGAAGCTCCACCCTTCAGATCGACTTTTGTGCTCTGACTGTCACACTCCGTCGCGACAGCAGAAGCCATTTCATCGAGCGAGGGTGTCAAGGCGGCGCCACGCGTCGGCAATTCCTCGATCACCTCGATGATCAGCGGGAGGAAGTAATCCGCCGCAGCCACACCTCCTTGTTCCAACATCTCAATAGCCACGTCAACCGGTATGCCGGATTCCGCAAGGGCCTCCAGAGCCTCCGCTTCACCTGCAAACTCGTGACCAGTATCGCTCATCAGCTCCATGAACGAATCAACATCTCTACTGGGCTGCCGCGCCGACGCTGGCGAGGAGACCAGAGCGAGCATCGCTGCCGCCAGAGCTAGTGAGAGCGCCAGCCAAAGCCAGCGATTTCGAAGAGTGTATTCCATAGTCGTCCCTCCTTAGGACTTCCCCGCTTCACCAATTCCCTAGTTGGTGATTCCGTATTCACTGAGGGTGTGCCAACTTCGGTGGCAACTGAACCCCTCTGTCGCACGCTTATCACCGCAGCCACCCAACAAGTTCCCTGATTCCCCAAAGCCCTCTTCAGATGGAACCGCCCCCCCCCATCGGGGATAATCAGTCAACGGCGCCCGCTGAATCAGATTTCAACACTTCTCGATCGTCGGCCGGCGAGCCCCACGTGCCTTGAAGACCCGGCACACGGGAGTCTCGCCGGCCGGCCACCCGTCAACGGCACGTACCAGGAACAACCCCGTCACCTCACCGGGCACGACTCCTGAACCTGTGAACCCGGTGACCGCCCAGGGAACCCAACCCACCCATACGGAGATAGACAGAGTAAGAAGAATGCAAAGACACGAACCGCAACCGGAGGTTGACAATGCCACGCAACGAACGCCACGTCGTACCACACGGAAACGGATGGGCCATCCGCAAACCCGGATCTGATCGAGTGAGCGACACCACCACCACACAACGCGGCGCCATCGACCGGGCACGCGAGATCCTCGCAAACAACGGCGGAGGCGAAATCGTCATACACCGACCCAACGGCACAATTCGCGACAGCGACACCGTACCACCCGGCAACGACCCCAACCCGCCCCGAGACCGACGGTAAGACACCGAGACCGAGGCCCTGCCGAGCAATGAGTAGCCCTGGCCAAGGGGTCCACGTGCACCTCCTGCAGTTGACAATGGGTGGCCAATTGTCCCCTCGATTCCGAAGACCCAGCATTCCCGGTGCCGGAACATCGACGCATCCGCCGATGCTCAGTGGGGTCCTGCACTGAAGATCGGCGGATGTTGCTCGGAAGAATCCGCATAACGCCGCACCTCAGAGGCGGAAGAGCGACGGTCGGCTAACGCTGATCCCATCCATCTACAGCGGTAATCGCGGCCTCCTGTAGCTCAACCCAGGTCATCAACATGTCAAGTATGTCGGATGCCTTCGGGAGCAACTCACTTTGACTCAAAGATTGACGCTCAGAAGTGGCTGCGCAACGAGCAGGCCAATCTCGATCGTGCAGCTTGGACCGATCCGCGTCTCGCCCGCACATCGTTCGGTGAGTGG
>JBDLJV010000035.1:0-16399 GCA_039714175.1 Actinomycetota bacterium | reverse complement strand
CGTCTCTTCGGTCGCGGAGGCATCCTGTCAGGCGATTCGGCCCACACGATCCGTGCCCGCGCCATCCAAGAGAACCTTGATCTCGGAAGGTAGGCGTCCGGGGGAACCGAGAGCGTACTCCTGATTCCTGACTCGTGATGCTTGACTCTTCGAACGCCACAGGCGTTCGGGAACCCACTACGCTTTCGGGTTCACGAGGAGTGCAATTGGCGTCGTACGACTTTCGAGAGATCGAGACCCGCTGGCAGCAGGAATGGGCTGACCAGGGCATGTACCGCGTGCCGAATCCCGGTGAGGAGGGGTTCGATGACTCCAAGCCGAAGAAGTACTTCCTCGACATGTTCCCCTACCCGTCGGGGAAGGGACTTCACGTCGGACACCCGCTCGGGTACATCGGAACCGACATCTTCTCGCGATTCCACCGGATGCGTGGCGCCAATGTGCTGCACCCGATGGGTTTCGATTCGTTCGGCTTGCCCGCCGAGCAGTACGCCGTAGAGACCGGCGTACATCCTCGAATTACGACAGAGAAGAACATCGAGACTTTCACCCGACAGCTCAAGGCTTTCGGGTTTTCTTATGACTGGGACCGCGCCGTAGCAACGACCGATCCCGAGTACTACCGCTGGACCCAGTGGATCTTCCTCCAACTCTTCGGCTCGTGGTACGACGCCGGGCAGAACAAGGCACGTCCGATCGCCGAACTCGTTGAGGAGTTGGAGTCGGGGCTTCGTGCCGCCGACGGGGTGATGTGGCAGAACCTCCCTGAACGCGACCGGCGCGAGTACCTCGATAGTCAACGGCTCGCGTACATCGATGAGGTACCCGTCAACTGGTGTCCGGCGCTTGGAACGGTCCTGGCGAACGAGGAAGTGACGGTCGACGGTCGATCGGACAGAGGAAACCACCCTGTGTATCGCAGGCCGCTGCGCCAGTGGATGCTCCGCATCACGGCGTATGCCGATCGGCTCATCGACGAGCTCGATCTTGTCGAGTGGCCCGAGTCCGTCAAGACGATGCAGCGGAACTGGATAGGACGATCCGACGGTGCCACGCTCATCTTCGACATCGAGGGTCACACCCAGATGCGGGTGTTCACCACCCGGCCCGACACAGTCTTCGGGGCGACCTACATGGTCGTCTCTCCTGAACATCCTCTCGTCGATGAGATCGCACCCGAGTTCTGGCCCGATGGGACCCTGCCATCATGGACACTCGGTATCGATTCACCGCGTGACGCCGTCGTTGCCTATCGCATGGCAGCATCCCGGAAATCCGATCTCGAGCGTCAGATCGACGAACGGGAGAAGACTGGTGTATTCACCGGTGCATTCGCTATCAACCCGCTCAATGGAGAACGCATCCCGATCTTCATCGCCGACTACGTCCTCATGGGTTATGGCACCGGAGCGATCATGGCGGTCCCCGGTCAGGACGAGCGTGACTGGGAGTTCGCTGAGAAGTTCGACCTGCCGATCATCCGCACCGTTCAGCCTCCACCCGACTTCGAGGGCGACGCCTACCTCGGCGACGGACCGGCGGTCAACTCCGGATTCCTCGATGGCCTCGACATCGATGCTGCGAAGAAGCGCATCATCCAGTGGCTCGAAACAAATGGAACGGGCAAGGGGACCGTCACCTACAAGTTGAGGGATTGGCTGTTCTCACGCCAGCGCTACTGGGGGGAACCGATCCCGATCCTCCACGGCCCCGATGGAGAACTTCTCCCGGTCCCCGAGGATGAGCTGCCACTCAGGCTCCCCGACGTTGACGACTACAAGCCGCATGCCTCCGATGACGAGAACGCCGAGCCGCGTCCGACACTTGGGAATGCGTCGGACGAGTGGAAGCTTGTCGACATCGACGGGGTCACGTACGAACGCGAACTCAACACGATGCCCCAGTGGGCTGGTTCCTGCTGGTATTACCTGCGGTTCATGGACCCGACGGATGCTGAACAGCTTGTGGCTCCTGAGACAGAGCACTACTGGATGGGGGACAGCGGCGTTGATCTCTACGTTGGTGGGGTCGAACATGCAGTGCTGCACCTGTTGTACGCACGGTTCTGGCACAAGGTGCTCAACGATCTCGGCCACGTCGGGACGAAGGAACCATTCGGGAAGCTCTTCAACCAGGGCTACATACTCGCCGACGCGTTCCAGGATGAGCGAGGGATGTACGTACCGGCCGCAGACGTCGTCGAGACTGACGGAGACTTCACGTACGAGGGGGAGGAGGTCAAGCGACTCTACGGCAAGATGGGTAAGTCCCTCAAGAACTCAGTCAACCCCGATGAGATCTTCGAGGAGTACGGCGTCGATGCGCTGCGTCTCTACGAGATGTTCATGGGTCCGCTCGACACTTCACGGCCGTGGTCGACGAAGGACATTGTCGGTGTTCATCGATTCCTCCAGAGGCTCTGGCGAAACTTCATAGACGAGGATTCCGGCGAGGTGTTGGTGAGCGATGATCCTTCCGTCGGCGAGGTTCAGGTGCTCCTGCATCGAACGATCGAGTCGGTGAGCCAGGACATGAACAACCTCCACTTCAACACAGCGGTCGCAAGGCTGTTCGAGCTCAACAACGTCCTCGTCGGGCTGGACAGGGTCCCCTCGGACGTGGCGGATGTGCTTCCACGGCTGCTGTCGCCGTTGGCGCCGCACGTTGCAGAGGAACTCTGGCACCGGATGGGCAAGGATGGCTCCGTGGTGACTGCCGACTGGCCCTTGTGCAACAAGTCACTGATCGCTGAAGACACGGCAACAATGGTTGTGCAGGTGAACGGCAAGGTCAGGGATCGCATCCAGGTACCGATCAGCATCACCGAGGATGAGGCCGTTGCGCTCGCCCTTGCTTCCGAGCGGGTGCAGGTCCACACGGGTGGGGCGCAGCCGCGCAAGGTCATCGCGCGCCTGCCGAACGTCGTGAGCCTCGTGGTGTGAGCATCTCGGCGACCGTAGCCATGCAGAGAGCCGGGATTGAGATCGACGATTTCGACGGCTCCGGCGTGACCATCAAGCTGATGCCTCGATGGATGGAAGCCGCCCTCGGCCACTCCGTCGACGCGGTCACGATCGGGAACAACATCTATGTGACCGAGGATCGGCACGGGCTTGTCCTTGACGGACGGGACCGGCAACTGCTGCTCCACGAGCTTGTTCACGTGTACCAATGGCGCCGCGAGGGCCGAGTCCCGTTCCTGTTCCGGTACGTTTGCCAATACCTGCGCAACAGGATGATCGGTCTCGAACACACGGTCGCTTATCGGGCGATCAGCTATGAGGCCGCAGCATTCGAAGCGTCCGAACGGCCGCGCACAGAACAGCCTCTCGGGGCGGAGACACTCAACCACGACAGGAAGGAAGTGGTGTGAATCGAAGTTCCGATGCCACCTACTTGCCTTCCGCCCGCTGGCGTTATCGCGATGTCATCTTCGCATTCCTTGCCGGAGCCATTGGCTCTGCCTTCGTCGCCGCGGGTGTGGTGGCGAGCGGCGCAGACCCCTTCGACCCTGTGCCGTTCTCACTGGTGTTCGGGGCACAAGCGGCATTCAGCCTGCTGGCTGTTTGGTTGCTGTCACAACGGAGAGGTTCCGGCACGCTGGCGGATGATGTCGGGTTCATAGTCAACGCTTCCGATTGGTGGGGTGTCTTTGCGGGTATGGCACTCCAGATAGCGATCGCGTTGGTGACGGCACCGCTGCTGTTCCGGCTTTGGCCCGACGGCCCTCCGACCCAGGGCGTTGCAGAGATCGCAGAGTCTTCCAAGACGATGATCGAACAGATCGTCGTACTTGCGGTCGTCGCCGTCGGTGCCCCGATCGTCGAGGAGATCATCTTCCGCGGCATGCTGCTGTCGAGACTTGCTCGGTCGATGAGGAAGTGGCCAGCGATCATTATCTCGGCTGGCATCTTCGCCGGAGTGCACCTGGTCGATCCGAGCGCGATAGCGGTTGTCCCCGGACTCTTCCTGCTGGGCATCGTCCTCGGATGGGTCGCTCTTCGCCGTGGGGATCTCTCGCTCGCCATAGCCCTCCACTCAGGGATCAATCTGCTGGCGGCCGTGACCCTGCTGTACGGCGAGTCCATCCTCAACTGGGCCGAGAACCAACTCGAAGAGCTTGAACAGCTCGAAGCGATGATTCGGTTCCTGAGCTGACTTCCCGGATGGTCCTCCCCTGGTGGGAGGACGGGCGAGCTTGCGAGTCAGGAGGGGGATGCAGGAGGAGATCAGGTTTCAGGCGTCAGGCCTCAGGTTTCAGTATCCCCCCTGATTCGTCGCTTCGCTCCTCATCCGTCCCCCCATGAAGGGGGGACAGTCCATGGAGACCTTGACCTGGTCAGCGGAGATTGATACAAGGGTGTTGCGTGCGGCGGATGGGGGCACTGGATGTCGCGCGACAGCACCAACCTCGCTGTGACGGTGATCGGTCTGGCCGTTGTCGTGGTGCTTGTTGGGGTCATCTGGTTCGGTCTCGGAGCCACCGAAGCCATCCCACAGGCGTTCACGAGCAGCGATGCACCGGTGCCTGTGGAGTCCTCGGTGCGGGTCCATGTCTCCGGTGCCGTTGCATCGCCGGGTGTTGTCGAGGTGCCTGCGGACGCGATTGTTGCGGATGCCATCGCAGCTGCCGGCGGGGCCTCTTCATCTGCGAATCTCATTGCCGTGAACCTCGCTGCGCCCGTACGTGGCGGAGAGCACATCATCGTGCCCGATGTCGACGGTGGCACAGCGGGTGTCTCATCGAGCAGTGAGAGCGGTGTCGACCTGAATGCAGCAACGGCAACGGAACTGGAGTCGCTTCCCGGCGTCGGTCCGGTACTTGCCGAGCGCATCGTTGGGTATCGGGATGAGCACGGACCTTTCGCAACAGTGGAGGACCTGCTCGATGTGCCCGGGATCGGCGAATCGAAGCTCGCCACGATGCGAAGCGCCATCGCCTACCCGTGATCGGATCGATCTCGGTTCCCGCAAGGTGGTGTCTGCTGGCTGCAGCATCAACGTGGCTCGGTGTCGTTGTCGGCTTCTCCTCGGCTTGGATGGGCGGAGCGCTTTCGCTGATGTTCATCCTGACGGCTGTGTTCAGACCCGGGACGGTTGTTGTGATTGCAGCAGGTTTCGTCGTGGTCGGTGTCCTATCCGGACTCGTTGCCGGCGAGAGACGGGATGCCATCCACCGGGCGTGGGTTCCCGAGGGTCGTGTCGTGGTGTCGGGCCAGGTGGCAGAGGAGGCATCAGGCACCTCCTACGGTCGAGCCGTCCTCCAGCCACAGACGCTTGACGGTGCGCCCTGGCACGGACCGAGGATCGCTGTCACCGGGATGGATCCAGCGACCCCGGCCGGGACTGCCGTGACGCTCTCCGGAACCATGAGACCCCGTGTGGCGCGTGTCAGGGACGAGATCGTTGCCGCAACCCTGCGCGTCGATGAGGCGCTCTCCGTCGAGGTGTCCCGCAATCCGGTCGTCTGGATGGGCAACACGATCAGGGATCGGGTCACGGCGGTGTACGGAGGGGACCGGCGCACGGACGGATTGGTGCGCGGACTCCTGATCGGAGACACGGACCTGCTTCCTGCTTCCGAGGAGGAAGATCTCCGCCGGGCAGGACTTGCTCACTATGTCGCTGTCTCGGGTTCGAATGTTGCGATGTTCCTCGCCGCATGGTGGTTCATGACGGCGCCGATAGCGGTCAGGCCGAAGCTTCGCGTTGTCGGAGGGATGGTCGGTTTGGCAGTGTTTGCTGTCGTGACACGGTGGGAGCCGTCGGTGATCAGAGCATCGATCATGGCCGCCGTTCCGCTCGTGGGCGGTCTGGTGGGTATCCCGTTCGATCCGTGGATGGCGCTCGGCACCGCCGTAACGCTGTTGCTTCTCGTGTCGGGGCATCTTGCCTTCTCCGTCGGGTTCCAGCTCTCGGTTGCTGCCACCGGTGGCGTGCTCGTGGGAATTGCGATGGCCAAGGGGAGACGCCCCGGCTGGCTCTACATGCCGTTGTTCGCGACCATGGGAGCACAGCTCGCCGTGGCGCCGGTCATCCTGGTCGTCTTCGGGGTGATTCCGCTGCTCGCCCCTGTCGCCAACCTTGTCGTTGGGCCGGTCGTCGCGTTCACGACCGCGGTCGGAGGAGTCGGAATCATCCTGCCGTTCGTCGCCCCTCTGGCGGATCGGGGTGCCGCGCTGATCCTGTTCGTGGGCAGGATCGCCGCTCAGGGACCGCAACTTGGGGCGCTTGCTGCCGTCGGCACCGCTCTGGTCGGCTCTGTTGTCGCGTGGAGAGGCACACGCGCATTGGGCATCGCCGTGGTCGCTGTTGCGGCAATGGTGGCACTCTCTGCTCCTTCGTCGTGGCCGACGGAGGCGACGCTGGTGGTACTCGATGTGGGACAGGGTGATGCGATCCTCCTGCAGGATCCATCCGGCGTTGCCGTGCTTGTCGACGGTGGTCCCGATCCCCGAACACTGGACCGTGCGCTGCGTCGCAATGGGGTCCGTCGGCTGGCACTTGTCGTTGTCACGCACGGCGACCTCGACCATGTCGGCGGGGTGGTTGAGTTGCTCGGCTCAGGGAGGGTGGAGGAGTTCTGGATTCCCGAATTCGTTTCCGAGGAAGGACTCCTGGCGGAGGCCGTCGAGGCAGCGGGAATGGCGGGCGTCACTATCAGGAGAGTCGTTGCCGGGGATCGGTTCACTGCGGCGTCCTTCCGCATCGATGTGATCAGTCCGGCGCGTCGGTACCTGTCGGACAACGATGGTTCCGTGGTGATGTGGGTTACCGCAGCCAGGACAGCGCTTCTCGCAGGCGACGCTGAGGCCGTTGCCCAAGCGGACCTGCCACCGCTGCGACCGGATGTCATGGTGGTTCCGCATCACGGTTCCGGGACCACGGATCGTCGTTGGCTTGTCGACACGGTCGGGGACATGGCGATCCTCTCGTACGGCGAGAACCGGTACGGGCATCCGAATCCCGAGATTCTGGCAGTGCTCGACGATGAGCATGTTGAAGTCAGGCACACACATCTCGAAGGAGACATTGCAGTGCCGCTCGGCCGGGCACCATGACGCACCGCGCCGCTATGTTTGACAGCCATGGGTTGGTACGCAGTCACGGGATCGAAGAACGCTGGTCCTTCCGAGCGCGAACGGATGCTTGCACGGGCGGCGCAGATCCTCGAAGAGTGCGAAGTCGAGGCACCGACGCGCGTCGATGTTCCCCAGAAGGGGACGAGTTCCTCCGAGGACGGCGGCACGATGCGCGAGGCAGTGCAAGCCATGGTTCCTGCTCTCCAATCCGGGTCCCTTTTCGGTGGGCGCACCGGTGTGCTGGTCGCTGACGCCCAGAATCTGCTCAAGGCCGAAGCCGACACCCTTGCCGAACTGCTCGCGACTTCAGACGGCGATCAGGCAGTTGCCGTATTTGTGTCCATCGGGACACTGCCAGCTCCGATTCGCAAGGCGGCAACAGCGTCTCAGGGTGTCGAATCGATCAAGCAGTTCAGCGAACGCGATGCGGCAGCGTGGCTTGCGGATGAGGCCAAGCAGAGGGGCCTACGCATCGACCAGGCGGCACGAGGCGAGCTCCTCAACCACTTCGGTTCGAACACGGCGTCGATGGCTCGGGCTCTCGACCAGCTGTCCGTCGGCGGGAAGACGATCTCGGCGGAGGATGTGAAATCGAGGTTCACGGCCAGGCCTGACGAACCCATGTGGTTTCTCGGTGACGCCATCATGTCCGGAGATCAGGGTGAAGCATTGAGGAGACTCTCTGACTTCCTCCACCATCAGCATCCACTGATCCTGCTGTCATATCTCGAAGGTGAGATCAAGAGGCGATCCATTGCTGCGATTGCACCCGACTACGAGACGTTTGCAGAGTGGTCAGGAGCGAACCCGGGTTCGTATGCGACGAAGAAGGTGTGGCAGTCGAAGAATCGGGCATCGGCCGAAGGCCTCGCCAATTCGGTACGAGCACTGGCCCGAGCCGACCTGACCCTGAAGACCCAGCCCGAGGCGACCCACCGGGTGACTCTTGAACGCCTGACTGTCGCGATGTGTCGGTGGCTGGGGTAGTCGAAGCAGCGGTCAGCTGTCAGGCAGAGAAGCAGGGGCTTGTGGTCGGTCCTCAGCTGCTCGGACCATGCGTTCGGCCATGCGTCGGAAGATCGGGGCGTGGAACGGCAGCATCGCCCACCAGTACAGCCTCCCGGCAAGCCCTCTCGGGACGAATCGCGCCGTCTGCACCAACTGGTGTGTCTCGCCTGATCCCTCGACCTTCCAGCCGAGCCACGCGATTCCTGGCACTTTCATCTCGGCGCGCAGTGTGAGACGTCTGAGCTTCGGATCGATCTCAGCGACGCGGAAGAAGTCGAGTGATTCTCCCGGCCGCAGTTCCTCCGGATGTCGTCGCCCACGTCGCAGACCGACGCCACCGATCAGGCGGTCGAACCAGCCGCGGATGATCCATGTCCAGTTCATCGTGTAGTAGCCGACATCTCCACCGATCCGGGTGGCAGCCCAGAACAGGTCGTCGGCGTCGGCGTTCGAGGTGACGGTTCTCCGGTCGGTCAGCATCTTTGCGCCTGACCACGCAGGATCGCCCGGCAGCGGAGCCGCCGGTGTAGTCAGCGCATCGGACCAGCGGGTTTCAATCTCGTGACGCTCGGTTCGTGAGAGTGCTCGTTCGAGCGCCTCCCGGTACGGGATCATCTCTGCCGGATTGAATCCGGGGACGGTCTGAGCGGTGACTACGACATCGTTGAGGAGGCTCTGGATCAGGGGTTTGGCCACGCCCACCGGTAGCGGCGTTGCGAGACCGACGAAGAGGGGAGAGAGGTGTGTGCTGAAGATCGGCAGAGGGATCACGATGCGCCTCCGCAAACCCGCAACATGTGCGTAGGAGTACATCATTTCCTCGTACGTCAGGATGTCCGGTCCTCCGATTTCGTAGACGCCGGCGGCGAGTGAGGGATCAGAGATCACAGCGACAAGGATGTCGAGCACATTGCGTACTGCGATCGGCTGGCACCTCGTCTCCATCCACTTCGGCGTCATCATGATCGGTAGAACTTCGGTGAGATGCCGGATCATCTCGAAGGACATCGAACCGGATCCGATGACAACTGCCGCTCGAAGTTCGACAACCGGTACCGGACCCGCCGCGAGGACCTTGCCGACCTCCTGTCGGCTCGTCAGATGTTCGGAGAGCTTCTCGCTGTCATCGCCGAGACCGCCGAGGTACACGATGCGTTTCAGCCCTGCGGTACCTGCTGCCTCGGCGAAGTTGCGGGCAGCGGCGCGTCCCTGTTCGGCATAGGTCTTCGGGGAGCCCTTCATCGCGTGGATCATGAAGAAAGCGGCGTCGCACCCATCGAGGGCGGATTCGAGACTGCGTCGATCCAACGCATCTGCCTGCACAACTTCGACCTGGTCGCGCCAAGGGTCCAGCGAGAGCTGGGTCGGATCGCGTGTCATGCATCGGACGTCGTGTCCTTGGCTCAGAAGCCTGGGTACGAGCCGGCCACCGATGTAGCCGGTTGCGCCTGTGACGAGGACTTTCATGCTCGGAATCTACAAGCACAACCCCAAGTCTGCATTCATCGGGTCGTACTACGTACTACGTCGACCGTCAGCCTTCGAAGGGTCTGATCGCCTTCACTACGTAGGTGAACGTCCCACCGGGAGCCTCGTAGTTGACAGAGTCTCCCTCTTTGGCTCCGAGGAGTGCTGCACCGAGAGGGCTGTCGGGGGAGGCAAGGAGCACACCGGGCACCTTGTTCTCGGAAGCAGCGATGAAGAAATCCATCTCGTCACCGTCGTCATCGATGACTGTTGCCACTGAGCCGATTGCGACCTCGTCGGAGTGCTCGATTTCGAGTTCCTGTGCGTGGTCGATGATGTGCTTGAGCTGGCG
Source organism: Actinomycetota bacterium (assembly GCA_039714175.1). GTDB lineage: Bacteria > Actinomycetota > Acidimicrobiia > Spongiisociales > UBA5794 > B3-G11. The sequence continues at coordinate 6,490 of JBDLJV010000035.1, read as the reverse complement.
GATACGGGCCTCCATGAGACCCTGGTCGTTCTTGGCAGTGTCGTATTCGGAGTTCTCTTTGAGATCTCCATGGTCACGAGCTTCTGCGATGCGCGCGACGACTTCATCCCGACCCGTTGTGGTGAGATGCTCAAGCTCGTCCTGAAGCTTCTGAAGAGCTGCAGGCGTGAGGAGGGTGCCTTCGACTTCGGTCATTGGAACCTAGGCGAGAAGTGAGCGCACCTGCGCTGTGAGGCGTGACTTGCGCCGAGCAGCAGTGTTCTTGTGCAGCACACCCTTGGTGACTGCCATGTCGATGCGCTTCTGCGCAACTTGGAGCAGTTCCTCAGCCTTGGCGGCATCTCCGGCCTCTGCTGCATCCACGGCCAGCTTGGCGCGTGTCTTGAGCTCAGAGCGGATAGCGGAGTTGCGCTGGTTGAGACGAATGCTCTGCCTGTTGCGCTTCATGTTGGATTTGATATTGGCCATAACGAAAAAGAACCTCACGAGGTGGGTGGGAATCGAGCAGAGAATAGCACCAGAGCAGGACAACGGTACACTCAAATCCCATTCCGCCGGAGAAACCCTTGGATCAGTCGCGCATCCGCAACTTCAGCATCATCGCCCACATCGACCACGGCAAGTCCACATTGGCGGACCGCCTGCTCGAACGGACAGGCGCGATCTCTGAACGCGACATGCGCGCACAGCTCCTCGACGACATGGACCTCGAGCGCGAACGTGGTATCACGATCAAGGCCAATGCCGTCCGCATCGATTACGACCGGGGTGACGGGAATCCGTACGAGTTCAACATCATCGACACACCAGGACACGTCGACTTCTCGTACGAGGTGTCCCGGTCCCTCGAGGCTTGCGAGGGAGCGCTCCTCCTGGTCGATGCCTCCCAGGGTGTCGAGGCCCAGACCCTGGCCAATGCGTACCTCGCCATTGAGAGTGGCCTGGAAGTCATCCCTGTGATCAACAAGATCGACCTCCCCGCCGCCGATCCGGATCGCGTGGCCCTTGAGCTGGTGAACATCCTCGGCGGCACGATCGAAGAAGTCGTACGAGTCTCCGCGAAATCGGGTATCGGTGTGGACGAGCTACTTGAGACCGTCGTCGAACGCCTGCCGCAATCCGAGGGCGATCCCGATGCGCCGTTGCGAGCTCTCGTCTTTGACTCGTATTACGACACGTACCGGGGCGTCGTTGCCCTCGTGCGCGTCGTGGACGGAGTCCTGGCAGAGGGAGACCGAATCCATCTGATGGCGCACGACGAGGACCTCACTGCCGACGAGATCGGCGTTCGTCGTCCGGCGATGCAACAGACGGGAAGGCTCGGTGCCGGTGAGGTTGGCTACCTCATCACCGGGGTGAAGGACATCGACCTCATCCGCGTGGGGGACACGATCACGCTCGCTTCCCGACCAGCGGGTGAAGCACTTGCTGGCTATGCAGAGCCGAAACCGATGGTGTTCTCAGGGTTGTTCCCGACAGATGGCGATGACTTCGAGCGCCTCAGGGAGGCTCTCGACAAGCTCAGGCTCAACGACTCTTCGCTGGTGTACGAGGCAGAGACCAGCCGGGCCCTCGGGTTCGGATTCCGTACCGGATTCCTTGGTCTGCTGCACATGGAGATCGTCCGCGAGCGCCTCGAGCGCGAATACGACCTGGATCTCGTTGCCACTGCCCCTTCGGTGGAGTACGTGGCAAACCTCGTCGACGGCACACGGCAGGTCGTCCAGAGTCCTCAGGATCTTCCCGATCCCGGCGGGCTGCTCTCGATCGAGGAGCCGTATGTCAAGGTGATGATCATCACGCCTTCGGAATACATCGGAACCGTGATGGAACTCGTGCAATCCAAGCGAGGCGAGATGGGGGAGATGAACTACCTCTCGCCGGAGCGAGTTGAACTGCACTACCTCATGCCTCTTGCTGAGATCGTGTTCGACTTCTTCGATCAGCTGAAGTCACGCACCCGGGGATACGCATCCCTTGACTACGAGCCAGATGAGTACCGTTCTTCAGACCTGGTTCGCGTCGACATCCTCCTGAATGCCCAGTCCGTGGACGCGTTCTCCACGATCGTCCACAAGGACAGGGCCTACACGTATGGACGGGCGATGGTCCACAAGCTCAGAGAGCTGATCCCGCGTCAGCTGTTCGATGTTCCCATCCAGGCCGCCATCGGGTCCCGCATCATTGCCAGGGAGACCGTCAAGGCGAAGCGCAAGGACGTCACCGCGAAGTGCTACGGCGGTGACATCACGCGGAAGCGGAAGCTTCTCGAGCGTCAGAAGGAGGGGAAGAAGCGGATGAAGATGGTCGGCAGTGTTGAGGTTCCCCAGGAAGCATTCGTGGCTGCTCTCAGGATCTCGGAAGACTGACCCATGACCGACCACCGGCCGGACAGCCCCGTGCTCGCCGATCTTGCCGGAGACTGGAAGTCGGCCTATGTCCATGTTCCCTTCTGTCGGAGACGCTGTCCCTACTGCGACTTCGCGATCGTCGATGAGTCGTCGGCGGGATCGCTTGATCACGATCGATACGTGGACGCTCTCGTGGCCGAGATCGGCATGGAATCCGATTTCGGTCCGCTCGATGCTGTCAACTTCGGTGGCGGAACACCGTCACGTCTCGACCCCTCGCGCCTTCGACAGGTGATCGGGGCCCTGGACGACCGGTTCGGAATCGCTCCGGGAGCTGAGATCAGTCTCGAGGTGAACCCGGAGGATTGGTCTGATACGTTCGGAGATGGTCTTGTCAGTGCAGGCTTCACGCGGATGTCCATCGGGGCACAGTCCTTCGATCCCGTGGTGCTTGACGCTCTTGGAAGGCTGCATACCGAAGAGATGATCGAGACCACCGTCGCAGGTGCCAAGTCCCATGGGATCCGATCGGTTGGTGTCGATCTCATCTTTGGCCACCCGGCGGAATCCGCCGCATCATGGAGTCGTACGATCGAGCGTGCGATGGAGATCGGAGTCGATCACATCTCGACGTACTCGCTCACGGTCGAGCCCGGAACGGACTTGTCGCGTCAGATCGGCGCCGGTGCCCCGCCACCCGACGATGATGCACAAGCCGACCGGTACGAGCAGTTCGAGGAACTGTCCCGCAGGCACGGCTTCGTGCGATACGAGATCTCGAACCACGCGCAGCAGGGACATGTGTGCCGGTACAACCTCGCAACATGGGCACACGGGGAATACGTGGCATTCGGGATCGGGGCGCACGACCATCGTTGGGGGACCAGGGCTCGCAACCACCAGAGGTCGGACAGGTACATGGAGGCGATTGCCCGGGGCGAACGCCCACGCCTCGGCGTTGAGAACCTCACCCCGGAGCAACAGGAGCGTGATCGGCTGATGGTCGGCCTCAGGCTCGCTGCCGGCACACCCATGACCGCGGCAGCGGTGCGGTTCGCCGATTCACTCGAGGGACACAGGTTCCTCGATACGGGCATTCTCGAGGTGGCAAACGATCGTATGCGTGTGGTCGACCCGATGATGACCGACGCGGTCATCAGAGATGCGTTATCAGTCTCCGCAGGCGATTGCTAACTTTCGGGGATGCTCGATGACCGCAGATCCCAGGTGCTCAAGGCCCTGGTCGAGGAGTACATCCGCACTGGTGAGCCCGTCAGCTCCCAGTCGATCCTCGACCTGAGCGGTCTCGACGTGTCGTCAGCGACGGTGAGGAACGATCTCGCGCAGCTCGAGTCCTACGGATTCGTCGTGCAACCGCACACATCCTCTGGACGCGTCCCAACGCATCAGGGCTACCGCTTCTATGTCGATCACCTCTCACCCTCGACGCTGCGGCAGGGCACACGCAGACAGATCGACGCCTTCTTCCAGCAGGTGCATCGGCAGATCTCAGAGGTACTTCGTGATACGTCGACCTTCGTCAGCGATCTGACCACCTATCCGTCGGTCGTGGTTGGCCCTGCAGCTTCCAACGAGGTGATCAAGGACGTCCGGCTCGTCCCCCTCGGTGGAACCGTTGTGCTCGCTGTAGCTGTCGCCGAATCCGGCCGTGTGTATCAGGAGTTCGTCGACATCGATGTCGCTGCTGATAACGACACGCTCGAGTCGGCGGAACGACTCATTGCCGCTGCATTCGAAGGAAACACCCTCGATTCCCCCGAATCGGAGCGGTTGACGGCCTCTGATCTTCCCGCCATGGTCAAGCGAATCATCACTCCGGTGAGCAATCAGCTCGCCGGCCAGACCCGGGACATGGGGGAGGTCTACGTCGGGGGTTCGAGCCAGATGGCTGCGCTGTGGAGCGACCTGTCGATGGTCCAGCATCTTCTCGAGATGCTCAATGAGGAAGCCGCGCTCATCAACCTGATGAGCGACAGCACCGATGGATTGCACGTTCGGATCGGACCAGATCTTGGGGATGAATCAGACCTCGCCGTCATCACAACCACATACGAAACGCCCTCGGGTTCCACGGGACGCATGGGCGTCATCGGTCCCATGCGCATGGACTACCGACGAACCATCCGGGTTGTCGAGCGGGTGTCCGAGGGACTTGAGAAGAGCTTCGGAGCTGACAAGTGAACGACTACTACGAAACGCTCGGCGTTGACAAGACCGCCACCGCCGACGAGATCAAGAAGGCGTTCCGCAAGCTCGCCAGAGAGACACATCCTGATGCAAACCCGGGTGATGCAGAAGCCGAGGAGCGGTTCCGTCACGTAGCCGAGGCGTACGAGGTCCTCTCCGATCCACAGAAGCGTGCCCGCTACGACAGGGGTGAGACGTTCGGTGGCCAGGACCTGTTCAGTCAGTTCGGTGGTCTTGAGGACATCCTCCAGCAGTTCTTCGGCGGCGGATTCGGGGGTGGTTTCGGCGGCTTCGGAAGCGCGTCACGCGGTCCCGAACGTGGCCGAGATGTAGCGGTGCGCCTGGATCTGGACCTTGCCGAGGCGGCCTTCGGAACCGAGCGTGATGTTTCGTTCTCAGCGCGTGTGTCGTGTTCGACCTGTGAGGGTTCCGGGTCAGAACCGGGGCACAGCCCCATAACGTGTTCCACCTGTGACGGCCATGGTCGTGTGCAGGCGGCTCGTCAGACGCTGCTCGGCACGATGATGACCGTCACTGATTGCCCCGACTGCTCCGGCACCGGTCAACAGATCGATCACCCCTGCCACGAGTGCCACGGCGAGGGACGGATAGGGGGCCAGCGAGACCTCACTGTTGAGGTGCCCGAGGGTGTCGATACCGGCACCAGGTTGAGGCTGCACCAGAAGGGCGGTGCTGGACAGCGCGGTGCGGTGGCCGGCGATGTCTATGTCGAGGTTCGTGTGAAACCCGACGACCGATTCCAGCGGGTCGGTGACGACCTTCACTACCGGGCGACTGTCGGTTTGGCCGAAGCAACGTTCGGCACGGATCTCGAGATTCCGCTCCTCGAGGGCGATTCCGAGATGCTTGAGGTTCCTCCCGGAACGCAGCCGGAGACCGTGTACCGCATCGGCAAGAAGGGTGTTCCCCGTCTCCAGCGTCGTGGAAGGGGCGATCTGCTCGTCCATATCGAAGTCAGGGTCCCGACCGATCTCAACGAGGACGCTGAAGATGCGCTCAGGACGTATGCCGAACTCAGAGGCGAGGAACTGTCACACAAGAAGCGCGGCCTCTTCCGCCGATGAGCTTTGACGCAGGAGCGACCCACATGCGTAGGTGTCCCCCCTTCATCCTCAATCCCCGAGGCGACGCACCTTCCCAACGGTCCTCCCCTGGTGGGAGGACGGGCGAGCTTGCGAGCCAGGAGGGGGACGCTGAACGCCCGCGACCCCAGACAACATGCCTCCTGCATCACCCCCCTGAACCCGGACTTCGTCCGGCTTCCGTCCCCCCATCAAGGGGGGACAGGTTGAAGGGGGATCGACTTTGAAACACCAGCCGCATCTCCTCATTCGTGGACCCTGGACTGATACGGTGCTTCAGGTGTCCGACCAAACGGCAAGGCACATGGACACGGTGTTGAAGTACCCCGACGGCAGACCTGTCTCGTACACCGATGGTCTGGGGCTGGTGGGTTCCGGTGTGTGGCTCGACGGTGGAGTGCAACGTGGCAGCGAGCGTGCCGGGGAACGCCGGGTCCCGGCCGTGACCCTCGCCGTCGCCCCGCCCAAGTCGAAGGACCGGCAGCGTTTCATCGTTGAGAAGGCCCAGGAACTGGGCGTGGAGCGCCTCGTGTGGCTTACCACCGATCACGCGCAGGGTCGGCCGGTGGCTACCAAACGCTCAGCAGCGTGGACCGTCGCCGCTCTCGAACAGAGCAGAGGAGCCTGGCTGATGGCGGTCGAGGAAAGCGTGGCGCTGGGTTACCTCAACAATCCGATACTCCTGCATGCCGATGCTCCGGAGTCCCTGGCAACCATGGATCTGCCGGACTCCGTGACGCTTGCGATCGGCCCCGAAGGCGGCTTCACCGATCGTGAACTCGAGTCGGCTAACCAGATGGCGTCCCTCCCCACCAACATCCTCCGCAC
>JBDLJV010000034.1:0-16794 GCA_039714175.1 Actinomycetota bacterium | reverse complement strand
GACCAGAAGAACTCGGACAAGCGGCTCATGCTCATAACGAACTCCGAGTGGAGCTTCACGAGCAAGATCATGGCCTACACCTTTGACGGGTTCCTTCCCGGCACACAGACCTGGCGCGACCTCTTCGACACGGTGATCGTGTCGTCCGCGAAACCGGGCTTCTTCACCTCGTCAAATCCCCTCTACAAGGTCGTGGATGAAGACCAGGGTCTGCTCGAGCCGCATTTCGGGTCACTGGAAACCGGAGGCGTGTACTACGGCGGCAACGCCAAGCAGGTCGAGGAGAGCCTGGGCTTGTCCGGGGACGAGATCCTCTATGTCGGGGACCATCTCTATGGGGATGTCCACTACTCGAAGGCCCTTCTTCGGTGGCGAACGGCTCTGGTCCTTCAGGAACTCGAATCAGAGATCCTCGCAGTATCCGGGTTCGATTCCACGCAGCACGAGCTCAACGAACTCGTTGCCCTCAAGGAGCGCATGGAGACCAAGCTCAGCGCGGAGCGTCTCGCAGATCAGCGGGATCGCATCGGCTACGCCGATCCGATGATCCCGGTCGAGAACGGACCATCCACCATCGCGCGAACCAAGAGCGAACTCGTCGCCCTGAACAATCGGATCGCGCCCCTCTCCATCGAGGCAGGTCAGCTGCAGAGCGAAGTCTGGGGACCGATGATGCGTGCGGGCACGGACAAGAGCATGTTCGCACGTCAGATCGAACGCTACGCGGACATCTACACGTCCCGGGTCTCGAACCTGCTGTACCCCGGCCCCTATGCGACATTCCGCATGGGACACCTCGATCTCCCACACGACGCCCACACGCACCACGCCTGATGCCCTGGAACGTCGCTGGACAGGATGTCCTCATCACCGGAGGCAGTTCGGGAATCGGCATGGCCGCAGCCATGTCGTTCGCCCAACAAGGGGCGCGGGTCACGATCACGTCACGCGACAGCCAACGAGTGAGCCGTGCTGCGGCGACGATCGCCAACCGCACCGGTATCGACGTCGAAACGGACCTGGTCGATCTGTCGAGTTTCGAGTCTGTTCGCGGTTTCGCAGAACGGTATGCCACCCGCCACGGCCACATCGGGGTTCTCGTCAACAACGCCGGTGGTGTCTTCGGTTCGCGTCGCGTGACAACCGACGGCCATGAGTTGACCTTCGGAACCAATCATCTGGGACCGTTCCTCCTCACATCGTTGCTCGTCGATCGCCTCGGTGGAGATGCTCCCTCCCGTGTGATCAACGTCTCATCGGTCGCACACACCTACGCAAAGCAGGGAATCTTGTTCGACGACCTCGCGTGGGAGAACCAGCGGTACAAGATGATGGACGTGTACGGGCACTCGAAGCTGGCCAACATCCTGCATGCTCGCGGCATCAACGACAGGACCGATTCCGACGTGCACGCCTTTGCCGTCCACCCCGGACTCGTGGCGACATCATTCGGCGGTCGCGGCGGCTCGGTGATCGTTCGGGCTGCTACGAAGTTCGGGAAACGGTGGATGATTCCCCCCGACGAGGGCGCTGACACCATCGTATGGCTCGCCACGGAACCGGACATCAACGCATCCGAGGGCATCTACTTCTCAAATCGCAGCGTCGAGAACTCGACACGTTTCGCCAAGGACACCGAGCAGGCCGACCGGCTGTGGCATGTCAGCGAGGAACTCGTCGAAACTAGCTGATCGGCCCTTGTTGGACGGGCAGCTCGAACACCAGGGTGTCCTCGGAGATGACTTCGCCTCTCGTGTCCCGGAGACCAATAGCGATGTTCGGTGACTCCGCCTGCCATAGGTATGCCACGGCGCTCGCAGTCCACGCGGCAACGACGCCCGATACAACGCCTTGAACCATGGCTCCAACCAGCGGGAACGGCGTCGTTGCAAGTGCCATGCCTCCAAGGCCGGAGACCACGAGTGACAGCAACCCCAGGAGAAGGCTGAGACCGAGGAAGCGAAGGCCACCGTTGCGAGCACCGCGCCAGATCGTGTGGAACACGTATCGAAGTCGTACATCCGAAACCGTGAATGCCGGCACGGCTGCCCACATCCCGACTCCGTAGACAACGGCAACAACCAGAAAGGCAAGGAATCCGAACACAGCGATCGCTGTGCTCTCAGCGGCGACTGCCAGAATCGTCACGACAACGAACGGACCGACCAGCACCAAACCGGCGAACGGACCGTACAGGACGAGCGCCCAGATCCGACGGCGTGCCCGTTCGATGGCATCGCCCAATGGGGCCCCCACCTGGACCGTGCGCACGGTGAAAGTCACCAGCACTGCATACGCCAGGAGGGAGAGCATCCCGAGGAGGATGAAGAAGGGAGTCATCCACAGAAGGACCTCCGCGGCTTCGCGGAGCTCCGCTTCGGTTGATTCAGGCGTGATATCCCCGAGAGCCGAATCCATGAAGGCGTACGGGATTGCACTCACCAACCCGAACCCGACACCGAACCAGAGGATCTGCTTCGTGGATCGCATCAGATCGAAGCCCGCACCGATCAGGTCAAACACACCTTTACGTTCCAAGAGGGCCCCACATCGTCGACGACTTCCGCCACACGTTAGTGCTCTGTCCGATCACGTCCTGTGCGAGAATCCCTGACATGCCGGATGAGCTGAGCCACGACAACCCGCCGGATCCCGCCGATCCACACATCCCTGAGACGCCACACCGTCCCTGGTGGAAGCAAGCCATCTCGATACTCCTCACGGTGGCCGTGTTGATCATCGTCTTCGGCTTCGTACTCCCCCAGCTCGCCGACTACAGGACGATCCTCGACTACATCGGAACCATCTCGATCGCCACCTGGGGCGCCCTTGCCCTCGTGTCGCTGGCATTCCTGATCGCATATCCCATCGTCCTCACCCAGGCACTGCGATCCCTTCGCCTGCGAGAAGCCTTCGTGGACCACATGGCGGGCACAGCCATAACGAACTCGGTGCCGTCCGGCGGAGCATTCGCCCTCCCGGTGAACTACGCGATGTACATGTCGTGGGGGTTCACACCTGAGAGCATCTCGGCGGCGATGCTCGGAGCAGGTGTGTGGGACTGGCTCCTGCGCATCGCACTCCCTGTCGTGGCTGTGCTCGGCATCGCCTTGATCGGTGAGGCGCTCGGGTGGATGTGGATCGTGTCGATCGGTGGCATCGCCGCAGTCACCGTCATGGTGGTTGTTCTACGCCTGATCCTCGGCAAGCAGGAGGGTGCACGACGCTTTGCACGGTGGACCGCCCGGTGGGCAGAGCGCATCTTCCACCTCATCAAGCGGGAAGCTCCGGACGTCGAGCGCGGAGTGATGCAGTTCCGTACCGACCTGCACAGCATCGTCGACACAAGAGCGTTGCAGCTCACCGCGGCATCCGTTCTCAACCACATCGCCATGGCGGCCCTGTTCGCTGTGAGCGTCTATGCCGTAGGCGTCACGCGAGCACAGATCCCGATCCCCTGGGTGGTTCTCGCCTTTGCCCTGGGGCGATTCCTTGTGATGATTCCGATCAGCCCCGGCGGCCTCGGACTTGTGGACCTCGGTTGGATCGGCCTGCTCACGCTCGGTTGGCAGACCGCCAATCCCGGCGTTCCCGTCGACACGGACCTGATCTCGGCCGGCGTCCTCCTGTTTCGAGCGCTCAGCTTCCTGCCCCCCATCCCGATCGGGATGGCGACGTGGCTGTTCTGGCGTGCCAACAAGAGCTGGCGTCAGGAGTGGCAGATGGCGCTACGCGGCAAAGCACACAGTCCGGCTAGGTGATCCGCCAAGGCAGGAGGAGATCCAACCCGAGCACTGCATTGATCGCAACAGCGATCCCTAACCATGCTGCCCAACCCACTGCCGTGGTCGCAACCGCTCGCTTGGTCGAGAACCCCATGCTCTCGCGGATGGCAACCACAGCTCCGAAGAGCACCCACGCCGCCCCAACGAATCCGAGCCACGGGACCACCCCGATGGCGAGTGGCGCATAGGCGAACCCGATCACACGAAGCATCTCCGGCAGGTCGGAGTCGCCGCCGAGGATTCGTGTTCCCACTACGAGGGCCACACCCGACCAGACCAACCACCCGACGACCCCGGTAGCAACACCAGCGATCGCCCCGATCAGTGGATGTGTCACCGTGGCGAACCCCGCGCCTATTCCGGCGACCAGGTTGGCAATGACAACGACCGCCGTCGCCTGCCGGAGCAGCGACCGGTCCTCCGCCACATCGGAGTAGAACTCTGCGTCGAGCAGAAATGCGCTGATGACGTTCTGAACCATGAAACAAAAGTAGTACGTCAGAGAATGGCATGTCTCTGCTCTCGGCCCTCTGCTCTCTGCCTTTTCGATAACTAGTCCGCGGATACCCCAAGAAAACAGCCCTTTCCATCCGGAACGGAGTCTGTACGGTGGTTGATACCGAAGGGCTTCGGGCAGGAAGGGCTGGAGATCACACATGGCATTCAACGAACAGGCACCGAACGAGCAATCAACGACGGTTCTCGACTCGATCGAGCCGACCGATCAAGGCACGGCGACGCATCACCCACAGCGGCTGGCAGAGTCGTACTACATCCGTAACAGCGGAGCGCTACCGCGCATCAGCGATTCGGCAACGGACTACGGGCTTGCCAGCCTGCCGACGCCAATCGATCCGGGACGAGACACGGTCGTGCGCCGACTTGCCGAGTTCATCAGGATCAATCGCCCGTATCTGCGGCCTTCGCGATAAGTCGCACGAAGAACGACACGGCACTGGGTGCCGCGTCCGCCCGGACGTGCTCGTTCGTGCCGTGGAATCCCCCCATTGCGTCGTCATCGAGGACGAACGGCGAGAACCGGTACACATCACCCGCTATCGATTCGAAGAACCGGGAGTCTGTAGCGCCTGTCAGCACCCACGGTGCCGTGATCGCGTCCGGGAAGACCTCGCCGATCACACCTGTCACGACACCCCAGGCATCAGAATCGACGCTTGAGAACTGGCTCGCCTCCTTGAGGAAGCCGGTCATGATCTCCACATCGATGTCCTCGCCGACAATGCGTCCGATGTGATCCGCCACGGACCGTGATGTGTCTCCCGGAATCATCCGGACATTGATGATCACTGACGCTGTCTGGGGGACAACGTTCGCCTTGACACCCCCTTCGATGATCGTCGGGACGGTCGTCGACCGTTGGAGCGCGTCCATGCGGGCGTCCTTGGCGAATACTCGAGACAGCAACGACGCTGCCGCTGTCGGCTGAGATGCCAGAGTTCCCAGTACGCCGGGAAGGCGTTCCGAGAGCGCACTGAGCATCGGGGTGATGGCATCGATCCGAGCCGGAACCGGTCTCGACTCGATCGCTGAGATCGCCTTCGCGAGGCGAGCGATCGCCGTGTCTCTCGGCGGTAACGACGAGTGGCCCCCGTCGCCATGAGCCGTCAACTTGATGTTCATGAAGCCCTTCTCAGCGATGCCGACCAACGCGACAGGAACCTCGAGTCCGGGAAGAACCCCATCGGCGATGGCGCCACCCTCATCGATCACGAACCACGGCTCGACACCCCGCTTTGCCAACGTCGACGCGATCAGACCGGCACCGTTGCCACCGACCTCCTCATCGTTGCCCGAAACGAGATAGACCGTCCGTTCGGGAGCGGCATCACGCTCAAGGAGATACTCGATCGCCTCGAACACCGCAATGAGCGGACCTTTGCAATCCAGGGCGCCGCGTCCATAGATGCGACCGTCAACAACCGCGCCCTCGAACGGCGGTTTGACCCAATCGCGTTCCGTACCGGCTTCAACCGGGACAACGTCCTGATGTGCCATGAGAACAATCGGCCGAAGCAGGGGATCAGATCCCTGCCAGGTGTACAACAATGCGTGATCGTTGAACACCTCTCGATCGAGCGTGGCGTGAGCGAGCGGGTAACGCCTCTCCAGCATCTCCCATTGCTCCTCGAACGCACCCGCGTCATACGTACCGTCATCGAGGATGACCGTCTGGATTCGGATCGCCTCGCTCAAGGCGTCAACGAACCTTTCAGCGTCGATGTCTTCGTACACCAGAGGTTGCGCCGTCGAAGACGTCTCCTGGCTACCCGTGCTGGATCTCCGCCTGGAAGCCTTCCATCCAATCGCCACCGACACTGCGCCAACGGCCCCTGCTAGTGCTGCCACGCCCTTCTTGCCCATGCCTGATCCTCTCGTTCCTTTTCATCGTAAACCCTCGATCAAGTGAACAGATCCTCAAGAAATCAGCAGGGTCTGCCGATAGGTCTTCCATGAGACTGTTCAGGAAGAGCACAACAACGTCGAAACGCGAGGACCGCGCCTACGAGGAAGCGGTCAACAACCGCATGCGCGGTGTGCTTGCGAGAGAGACGAACCACGATGATGCTGAGGCCGTCGAGACGCGCCTTCGCAATATGGCCTACGGCACGAACAAGCAATAGCGTTCGTCGTTCGGCGTCCAGCGTTCAGCGTTGGGTGTCAGGTGTCAGATCGGGCTTGAAGAAGGTTGCCAGTTGCGCCCCAGCCGCCACCAACCCGCCAAAAATCGCTACTGCGCCTACCCAACCAGTCAGAATCGTGTCAAGACCAATGGCTGCGTCGATGGAGTATCCGCCGGGACCGCCGATGGCAAGTGCCGCAGCGATCGCTGAAAGCGAGAGCACATACTCCCAGCCCTCATCAGGGCGCGCAGTCACCCAGAATCCCGCTGCTCGGTGAACCGAGACGAACGCAACGGTCATGACCCCGATCACGCCTGCTGCGGCAGCGGTTGTGAGAAGCCCAGCGATCAGCAACACACCCACACCGATCTCGGTGGCCGTTGACGCGAACCACTGAAGTCCCGGTGCCTTGAACCCGATCGAGCCGAACCACGTCGATGTCTTCGTTCTCCCCTTTGCGTGCTTCACCCCGTGGGCGAGCATCACCCCTCCGAGCACCACACGCAGAACCAGTGCCGCAACGTCATATGCCTCCATCGGATCTCCCTCCGTCGTGCAGTGCACAACAGCGTCACCCCGGGCGACCATTCCCGTCGATCCAGACGAAACGGGACGCGTCGCGTACAATGGGCACGAAGGAAAGGGAGGTACTTCGTGGATCTGTCCAGTCGCCAGATACATGACCAGCGGTTCTCTACGTCGCGACGCGGCTACGACCGCGGCGAGGTCGACATGTTCCTCAAGGACTGCGGAGCTTCGGTTGGGTCGCTCGAGGATCGACTCAGAACCGCCGAGGTACGAGCAGCCAAGGCCAACAAGGAACTCGCCGCACTCCGGGCGAGCATCGATGATCTTGTCGAGGATGCCGCTGACACCAGACGAAGGATCATCGAGGAAGCAACGGTCGAGGCGAACCGCATTCTCACGCAAGCGCGCGCCGAGGCAGGCTCAACGGAGCAACATCTCCGGGACGCGGAGGACGGTGTGGTCATCGATCTCACCGATACTGCGGATGAGCCGACGCAACACCAAGCTCCCGGCTGATTCTCAGGTAAGGGCTGCCAGCACGAACCGATAGAGGTCTTCGACGATTTCGTCCCTCCCCAGTCGACCCTCATCGTCATACCAGCGGTCGATGGCGTTGAGAACCGACAGCACGTAGATCGTTCCGAGAGCCGGGTCGCAGTCGTCTCGAAACATCCCCACGTCCACGCCACGCTCGATCGTCTTGCGGAACGCCTGCTCATAGGTGCTCCGGAGGTTGGTGACTCGCTCACGCTCGGCTTCATCAAGGAAGTCAACCTCCGTGAGGTAGGTTCGGGCTTCAGGGCGATGGTCAAGCAGCACTCCGACGTGGCCCTCGACAAGGTCATGCATCGTTTCCGCGGGGTCTCCCCCGGATCCGAGCGCGCGTCGCGCCGCTTCGTCGAAGAACTCGGCACCTCGTTCAACAACAGCGACCAGGAGCTCCTGCTTGCCTCCGACGTGCGAGTAGATCGACGAGCCGAGAATGCCAAGATCCTCGCCAAGATCACGCATGGAGGTGCCGTGGTAGCCGTGGCTAGCGAAGCGCTTCCCTGCGCCAGCGACAATGTCGTCTCGTGTCAGCCTCGTCATACATCAAAGGTCAGTTCGACCACATCACTCACCGGATGGGACTGACAGGTCAGGATCTGCCCGGCAGCGACCTCTGCCTCCTCAAGGGACCAGTTCTTGTCCATGCGAACCTCACCAGCCGTGACCTGCGCGCGACACGACGCACATGCACCACTCCGACACGAGAACGGCGCCTCTGGTCGTACCGCGAGGACGTGATCGAGGATGGGCGCCCCTACGGGATCGACAACCAGCGCAGAGGTGCGTCCGGCAATGGTCACCTTGACTGTTGACCCTGTTGCATCATCAGCGGCCGCTTCAGGAGCAGCATCGCCACCGGCATAGAAGAGTTCGTCGTGCACGGCGTGTGGCGGTACGCCCCCACGCGCGAGGACGCTGTGTGCTGCTTCTACAACCCCGACCGGACCACAGAGATACCAGTCCGTCGCCGAGGCGGCGTCCACGACCGTGGTGAGGAGTTGCACAAGCTTCTCCTCATCAAGCCGTCCCTCGAATACGGGGATCGCATTCGATTCCCTGCTCAGGATGTTGAACATCACGAAGCGACCGGGATGGTGGTTCTTGAGCCTGTCGAGGTCCTCGAGGAACATGATCGATCGACCGTTCTTGTTCCCGAACACCAGCGTGAAGCGGCTGTCCGGCTCGTCGACAAGCACCGACTCGATCATCGAAAGCACAGGCGTGATCCCACTGCCGGCGACGATGGCGATGTAGTGGCGCCGGTTCGCCGGATCGGTGGTGATCGTGAAATCACCCGTTGGCGGAGTCACTTCGATCACGTCACCGGGTGCCAGCTTCGAGTTGGCAAACGTGGAGAACGCACCACCCGGGAGATGTTTGATGCCGACCTGGAGCACGCCTGAGCCGGCTCTCGAACAGATCGAGTAGCTGCGCCTCACGATCTCGCCGTCGATCGACGTTCTCACGATGACATGCTGTCCGGGGACGTGATCGAACACCGCGACGAGATCATCGGGCACGTCGAAGGTGACGCGGACGGAATCATCCGTGATCGGCTCAATCGAGGCGACGGACAGTTTGTGGAATTCTGCTGCTTGCATTATTTCTATATGGCCTTGAAGTAGTCGAATGGTTCGCCACACTCGGTGCACACCATGATGGATTTGCATGCCGTCGAGCCGAACTCGGAGACGGTGTTCACGCTCTCGGATGAACAGAGTGGACAGAGGACCTCCGGGACGACCGCAAGGACCGAATCCGGTGGAGCGATGCTGTTTCGCGCGAGCTTGCGCTTCGCATCCTCAGACATCCATTCCGTCGTCCAAGCGGGTGCATACACCGTCTTCACTTCCACCTCTCCGAAGCCACCCTCGGCCAGTACAGAGTGGACGTCCTCACGGATCGTGTCCATGGCGGGGCAGCCCGAGTAGGTCGGCGTGATCGTCACCGTCACAGCACCCTCATCCGAGACTGCCACGTCGCGCAGGATCGCTATGTCCGCAATCGACAGGAAAGGAAGGTCGGGGTCGACAACACGCTCAAGAAGCACACGAGCGCGATCGACCTCGGAAACAACTGCGGTCACCACGTCAGCCCCGGGTGGGCACGAGGGAGCCACTGCATATCGGCGAGCATGCGGCCGAGATACTCGGTGTGCATGCCTGAACGGCCACCAGATGTCTGGAACGTGTCGGCGGGCCGGACCAACGTTGCTTCCTCCAGCACGGCATCGACCGTCGACTCCCACGCACTTCGCAGCGTCGAAGGGTCGATCCCCAAGCCGCTCGCGGCCATTTCACGGTCCAGATCATCCGCCTCGAACATCTCAGCCGTGAATCTCCACAATCGATCGATCGATGCCTGGATCCGTCCGTGGCTCTCGGCGGTGCCGTCACCGAGCCGGACGATCCACATCGACGAGTGCCTGAGGTGATACTTCGCCTCCTTCGCCGCTCGCTGTGCGATGCCGGCAACCGTTTCGTCTGTGGATGCCGACAGCGCCTCCCAGAACGGGAGCTGGTACGCGTCGAAGAGGAACTGGCGGGCCATGAGGTCGTCGAATCCCCCGTGGCGCTGTTCGACCAGCAGCAGATTGGTGTACTCACGCTCGGAGCGCAGCATGGCGAAGTCGTCGCCCGAACGTCCATCGTCGGTGATCTTCGCAACGTAGGTGAAGAGATGATCGGCAACACCGATGTGATCAAGGGCAATGTTGCCAACAGCGAGATCCTCTTCGAGTTCAGGTGCCCGCGAGATGTACTCGGCGAGCCGCTGGCCAAGCACGACGTTGTCGTCGGCGTGCCTGATCACATAGGTCGCCAGGGCGTCCGATGTCGTGATCGTGCTCACAGCTGTCCCACTTCGTCCGGGATGTCGTAGAAGGTCGGATGGCGGTACGGCTTGTTCTCGAACGGCTCGAACATCGACTCGGCATCGTCCGAGGCAACGATCTCGGTCGAAGGCACGACCCAGACGCTCACGCCTTCGGCCCTGCGGGTGTATCCGTCGCGGGCGTTCTGGATCGCGGTTTCGGAGTCCGGCGCGTGCACCGAACCGACATGGGTGTGGTTGAGGCCTCTCTTGGCCCTCACGAACACCTCCCACAGCGGGAATCCGTGGTCTGTTCCTCCACCGAACTGGATTTCTTGCGGCTTGTCGCCTGGGGCAACCGGTACTTCATAGCTCACGTGATTCCTCCTCAGGCGCTCTTGTCGAGTTTGCTTGTCTGCTTGGCTGCGTACGCGGTTGCGGCGTCCCTCACCCACTTGCCCTCGTCCCAAGCCTTGGTCTTGTGTTCGATCCGTTCACGGTTCAGGCGACCATTCCCCTTGATCGTTGCCCAGAACTCGTCCCAGTCGATCTCCCCGATGTTCCAGTGTCCGGACTCCTCGTCGAACGAGAGGTCGGGGTCGGGGATCGTCATGCCGAGGTAGTGCGCCTGTGGCACCGTCTGATCGATGAACATCTGCCGCAGTTCGTCGTTCGTCTTGCGCTTGATCTTCCATGCCATCGATTCGGCGGTGTGCGCAGATTCGGAGTCATGTGGCCCGAACATCATCAGTGCCGGCCACCACCAACGATCGATGGCGTCCTGGCACATCGCCTTCTGCTCATCCGAGCCTTCGGCGAGAGCCATCATGATGCTGTAGCCCTGCCGTGCGTGGAAGCTCTCTTCCTTGCAGATCTTCACCATTGCCCGTGAGTACGGCCCGTAGGAGGTCCCCTGGAGCACGATCTGGTTCACGATCGCCGCACCGTCGACGAGCCAGCCGATCGCTCCCATATCAGCCCAGGACAGCGTTGGATAGTTGAAGATCGATGAGTACTTCTGCTTGCCCGTGTGAAGCATCTCTTGGAGCTCGTCGCGCGAAACGCCGAGGGTCTCGGTAGCTGAGTAGAGGTAGAGGCCGTGACCGGCTTCGTCCTGCACCTTGGCGATCAGGATCGCCTTGCGAATCAGTGTCGGCGCCCGGGTGATCCAGTTTGCCTCGGGTTGCATCCCGATGACCTCTGAGTGGGCGTGTTGTGCCATCTGACGGATCACCGTCTTGCGGTATCCGTCCGGCATCCAGTCTCTGGGTTCGACCTTTTCATCGGCTTCGATGATCGCGTCGAAGGTTTCCTGTCCTGTGCGCGAGTCCACGGGGTTCCTTCCTCAGGTTCGAGCTGTTGGGACTCCCACTATAACAAACGAACGTTCGTTTGTAGCCTCCACTCCCTGAAGCGTGTCCTGTGCCTCTTCATGGTCCTCCCCTGGTGGGAGGACAGGCGAACGCAGTGAGCCAGGTGGGGGATGCAGAAGGAGTTCAGGCCTCAGGTCTCAGGTTTCAGGTTTCAGCATCACCCCCTGCATCGCTCCGCTCTGCCGTCCCCCCATGAAGGGGGGACCCGAGAAGGGAGGGGGTTAGCCGAGGAGGAGTTGGCGGAGGCGGCGGGTGGCGATCATGGCAGCGGAGACATCTTCGACGCCGTCTCGCAGAAGCCAGCCGTACCAGCGGTCGAGTCTGGGTACGAGCCTTTCGTGGGCATCAGAGAAATCGCTTATCGACCCACTGGTCTCCTCCAGGATGCGCGCGACAACATCGCGACGAAGGCTTTGCAGATCGTCACGGATGGCTTCGATGGCCAGGCGATCGAACGCCGTGGTACCCGGTAGACGTCGAACCTGGCGTTCGAGCCAACCGATCCGGAAATCATGGCTGGCGTCGGAATACAGCGCCGCTATGTCGAGCACGTCGCGTTCAAAGCGATGCGCTATGTCGACGATGTCCGGTCCCCGGCGCAGCGCACGCTGATAGGCATGGCGGATCGCCAATTCACGCGGGACGCCCTGAGATTCAAGTTCCGTCGCAACAGCTTCGTATGGCTCCCGCCACACTGCTGATGGCATCATCGGGAAGCCATCCGAGAGAACAGCGAAATCATCGACGATGGTCTCGATCTCCTCATCGATCGTTCGTCCGTTCGGACGAAGGAGATACCAACGAGCCACGTGCGCCACAAGGTCGTCGACATCCTGCATCATGCGGTTGGCAACGACCGGATCGATACGGCCCGCTAGCGCCTCGATGTCAGCCCAGCGCCGATATGCACCGGTAACAGACCTGGCCACACGGTACGCACGAACGATCATCGCTGCGGAGGCACCGGTAACCGTGCGCATCCTCGAGTAGAACGTGCTCCCCTGTGAGTTGAGTACCTGGTTGGCGACGATCGTCGAGATGATCTCGCGTCGCAGAGGATGTTCCCTGATCTCATCACCGAATCGATCAGCAATCGCCTGGGGGAAGTACCCGAGGAGATCAGATTCGAAGTGCGGGTCATCGGGAAGTGTGGATGCCAGCACGTGATCGGTGAGACTTCGCTTGGCATAGGCGAGCAGTACGGCGATCTCCGGACTCGCCATGCTCTTGCCCTCGCGAGACCTCTGAGCGAGATCCTCACTGCTCGGCAGGAACTCCAGTTCCCGATCGAGAAGCTCCTCTCGTTCCAGCCGATCCATCAGATCCATGTACGACTCGATCCTTCGATGCGATGACATCGACTCCTGCGAGATGATCTGGGCCTGAAGGAAGTTGTCGTAGAGAATGAAGCCCACGACATCGTCAGACACGGACTCGATGATCCGGTCCCGCTCAGCCCTGTCGATGGTGCCCTTGGCCTCGGCGAGGCCCAGCAGGATCTTCAGATTCACCTCGCGGTCAGACGCGTGCACACCAGCCGAGTTGTCTATGAAGTCGGCAAAGATCCGTCCGCCGCGGCGCTCGAACTCGATGCGCCCAAGTTGGGTGAACCCCAGATTGCCACCCTCTCCAACCACGCGGCACTTCAGATCACGCCCATTCACACGAAGGGCATCGTTCGCTCGATCCTGGACCAGGTCGTTGGATTCGGCTCGCGACTTCACATACGTGCCGATTCCCCCGTTCCACAGCAGGTCGACGGGAGCCTTCAGGAGGAGATTGATCAGCTCGGTCGGCGTGAGATTCGAGGCGTCCGTTCCGGTCAGTTCCTGCATCTCGGCGGTGAGCGGGATCCTCTTCGCCGAACGGGAGAACACGCCACCACCCGCAGAGATCACGGATGTGTCGTAGTCCTCCCAGCTTGATCGATCGAGGCCCGCCAGCCGATCGCGCTCTATCCAGGAAGCCGTGGGATCAGGATTCGGATCGATGAACACGTGACGGTGATCGAACGCTGCGACGAGCTTCAGGTGCTTGGACAGCAGCATCCCGTTGCCGAAGACGTCCCCAGACATGTCGCCGATGCCGACAACGGTGATCGCATCGGAGTCCACATCGACACCGACGTCAAGGAAGTGTCTGCGCACGGATTCCCAGGCGCCTCGGGCGGTGATTCCCAGCGCCTTGTGGTCGTACCCGGCCGACCCGCCGGAAGCGAATGCGTCATCAAGCCAGAATCCGTAACTCCGCGCGATCTCGTTCGCTGTGTCAGAAAACGACGCTGTGCCCTTGTCAGCAGCCACCACGAGATACGGGTCATCTCCGTCGTGTCGCGCCACGCCCTCAGGGGCCGCAACTTCACCGGCGGCAAGATTGTCCGTGACGTCGAGCATCCCGCGGATGAACACCTCGTAGCCAGCCTTCACCTCGTCATAGGTCGGGCGTCCGGTCTCTGCTGACTCCTTGACCACGAAGCCACCCTTGGCGCCGGTCGGAACAATGACCACGTTCTTGGTCATCTGTGCCTTCATGAGTCCAAGAACCTCGGTGCGATAGTCCTCCATCCGATCGGACCATCGGAGGCCGCCGCGAGCGACCGCGCCGCCTCTGAGATGCACTCCCTCCAGGCCGCGGGAGTACACATAGATCTCATACAACGGCTTGGGGTCCGGCATCTCGGGAACGTCGGCCGAACGGAACTTCAGAGCGAGCGACTCCCGATGCTCAACGTCGACATTTGACCGCTCTGTCGCCAGGATGAGACCAAGGAAGCCACGCAGTATTCGATCCTCGTCGAGCGACGACACGCCATCAATCGCAGCGAGAACTCGTCCGCGCAGCACTTCCTCTGTGGCAGCGTCTCTGTCCTTGCCCAAGCGCGCCTCGAACAGGCGGACAAGGTCCTCGGCTATATCTGGATGAGAAGCGAGCGCGTTGTCCACATACCCGATCGAGTACGAGGGTGTCACGAGCCTCCAATAGCTCCTGTAGGCCCTCAGAATCATGAGTTCCTGGTGGTCGAGATCTGTGGTCACCAGGAGCCGGTGCAGGGAATCCGACTCGATCTCCCCCGCTAGTGCTGCCTCAATGGCCGCTCCGATACGGTCGCCACTCTTGTCAATATCGAGTTCCTCACCGTCGGTCGTGAGCACACCGAAGTCGTGGATGAAGGTCTTCGCTTCACCCTTGAGGCGGGTCGGTACCTCCTCGACAACGTCAAGGCCGAGATTCTCAATGTGGGGCATCATCTCGGAGAGATTGAGTTTGCCGGTTGAGCGGTACACGGTGATCCGTGTCAGCGGCTCAAGAACTCCGGGCGGGTTCACCTCGCCACGTTCGTTCTGCAGACAGACGATCACCTCGGAACTCGACCGTGAGAGACGATCCACGTTCAGCACGTCCCCCGCTGCGATCTCGACGCCGGTGGAAGTCTTGTAATACTCGGGGAAGCGGTCCGTCCACTCGTCGGCGAGCCTGTGAGCCTCCGATTCACCGACTCTTCCGAGCAGCTCCTCAGTGACCCGATCGTGCCAGTTCCGAGCCAGGGCGACAACCCTCCGCTCGAGTTCGGGGATGTCAACGTCGACACGAGCGCCCTCATCGGTCCAGACCGTGAAGTGGATACGGGCGTCCCCTGACTCACCGAGCGCCAGCCGGTAGTCGACTGCGTTCCCGCCGAATACGGAGAGGAACATCTCCTGGAGTTGCTTGCGCAGAGCGGCGTTGAATCGATCACGCGCCACGGTGACCAGAACGCTGACCGAGCGGTTGAGCGCATCCCTCTGCACGATGAGGCGTGTTGTTTGGGCTTCTTCGGTCTCGAGAAGCTCACCGATCGTGTCGCCGATGGCTTCCGCATCCATTGCGAACAGCTCGTCCTTCGGGAACGTCTCGAACAGGCTCACGATCGCCTTGTAGTCGTGGGATTCCTCAATGACATCCTGTGCTTCGAGGATGTGCATCAGCTTCCGGCGGAGAACCGGCGTGCTGCCGGCGGTTCCCAGATAGGCCTTGGAGGTGAAGAGGCCAAGCATGCGCAGTTCGGATGTCATCCTCCCATCGTCGTCAACGCGCCTGAGCCCGATGTAGTCCATGCGTGCGTCCCGATGCACTCGTGAGTGGCTGTTGGTCTTGGTGAGCACCATCAGATCACCGCCACGGAACCGTTCCTGGAGATGAGGCGGAAGATCGCCAAGGGGGACCGGCTTCACGTCCTTGCCGGGATCCCGCAGGAGGCCGAGTCCAGTCGAGACATCCGGGCGAATGCACTCGCCCGTCTCCTCCGTCGTTATGTCGTACTGGCGATAGCCGAGAAAGACGAAGTTGTCATCGAGAAGCCACCGGAGGAACTCAACGGTCTCAGAGATCTCCTCGAACGAGTAGTGATGGACTCCCTCCTTTGCCGCTTCGACCATCGTGTCGACAACATGTCGCATGGCACTGAAGTCCCCGACGACCTTGGCGAGATCATCGAGTGTCGTTCGAATCGCAGATTCGAGGGCAGCGCTGTCATCGGCGCTGAGTTCGCGGTCAAGTTCGAAGTGCTGTACCGACTCTTTCAGCGTGGCACCGCGAGCCTTGGTCACCCCAACGAGCGTTCCGTCCGCGTCACGCTCGGCACCGACCACCGGATGAAGGTGACGAACGATGCCGGCATCTGCGGTATTGACCGCAGCCATGACGGAATCGACGAGGAACGGACGATCGTCCGTGACGACCTGCACGACCGAACCCGGTGTGAAATACCCGCACTTCGTGCCGTCCGGCTTGAAGACACGGATGGCGCTCTCTCCCATGGGCCGCTCCTCCACGAACGAGAGCAGATCGCATATCTCCGAGAGGAGCTGGTGTGGTGTCAGGTCCGGGATGTCGACCTCGGGAAGACGTCGCAGGTACATGCCGATGAACGGCTCGATCAGCCGTCGCTCATCCTCCGGAAGATCATCTGATATCGCCGCGACCACACGGTCGATAACCGATGTTGAGGACGTCGAGGAACCCGATTTCGTGGTCATACCGCGAGGCTAGACGTCTTGCAGTCGAGACGTCAGGAATCGAGTCGATGAAATCCGACAACCGATGTCCGACATCCGACAAACGACAAAC
>JBDLJV010000033.1:0-17012 GCA_039714175.1 Actinomycetota bacterium | reverse complement strand
CCAAGCACCGCCAGGGTGGTGTCGGCAAGGTCGACATGACGTTCCTTCCCGAGTTCACGCTCTTTGCCGACATGGGCCGATCCGACCCGCCGATGTAGGGACTCGCTGCGCTCGCAGACATCCGACATCCGACATCCGACATCCGACCGGGCAAGTGGTCACGGCGATTCTGGCTGATCGATTCCCGTCGCGACCGTCCGTAATAGAGTCCTCTGATGCAGTCCGAGAGTCGTATGCGGTTGATCGCTGTGAGTGCGCTTGCACTTCTCGCTGTCGCGTGGGGTGCAATTCCGCTGTTCGTCCGCAACGACGTTCCCTCGATGCAACTCGTCGGCGTACGCGTGACATTCGGAGCAATCGCCCTCATCGCGGTGGCTGCTGCCCTCGGCAAGCTCACGATGCCGAAGGTTCGGCGTTGGAGGCTCTTGGTCTCGGGTGTCCTACTCGCGTTGCACTGGGTGACGTTCTTCGAGTCCATCAAACTGACGACGGTGGCTGTGGCACTCGCCGTGCTCTACCTCGGCCCGATCGCCGCAGCCATCCTGGCGGGGCCACTCCTCGGGGAGCAGCCGGACCGGCGGCTGTGGTTGGCACTTGCGATCGCTGCCCTCGGAACTCTCCTCGTCGTGCAGCCATGGGAATCCGCTGATATCAGTCCGATGGGACTCGTGATGGCAGGCTCATCGGCAGCTCTGCTGACCGCGCTGATGCTCGCAGGGAAACCCGTTGCCCAAGATCTCGGTGGGCTCACAATGGCAACCGGTGAACTCATCATCGCATCGATTGTGCTCGCCCCAGCCACGTACACGGCCGTGACGATCAACGGCGAGCACATGGTCAACTTCCTGATCCTCGGCGCGGTCTTCACCGGCCTCGCCGGATACATCTATTGGGAGATGATGCGACATCTGCCTGTCGCCGTTACGAGTGTCGTCATGTACATCGAACCAGCGAGTGCAGTTATCTGGGCGGCACTGTTCCTCGACGAAGCACCCAACCTCGTTGTCTGGGCAGGCGTTGGACTCGTCATTGCCGGCGGTGTCGTAGCGGCAACAGCCAGAGGGGAAGAGCAGGAGGCGATCGGTGCACCAGCCGCTCTTTGAGGTCGAGGACCTACGCATTGCAGTAGCGGACAGTCGCCGCCATGGGTCCGACATCCCCGGGCCGGTCACGGATGATGGAGAGGAGCTCGGTTCCGGCTGGGTCGAGGTCATTCCGGGGGCTTCGTACTCGGTGCGGCAGGGTGAGGTTCTCGGCTTGGTCGGCGAGAGTGCATCGGGGAAATCCTTGATGCTCATGGGCGCGTTCGGCCTCCTCTCTTCAGGAGCACGCGTGATCGGGGGAACGACGCGATACAGCGGTCAGGAGTACAAGCCATTCCACCCCTGGCAGGGTGAGGACGATGAGCCGTCACGGAGAGAGCGCAAGCAGCGTCGGATAGCTGGCACCGCTGTGGCCCGATACACCGATGACGCATGGGCAAAGCTCGTGGGAACCGACGTCGGGTTCATGTTTCAGAACCCCATTGGGTCGTGGACACCGGACATAGGCATCGGGGAGCAGACAGGGGAGGCGCTGACCGAGCACTATGAGCTGACCGTCGACGAGATCGAAGAACGCGTGCTCGATGCTCTCGGGGAGGTGAAGCTACCGAGGTCGCGAGGCTTGTTCGGAGCATTCCGCCATCAGCTGTCGCGTGGCATGGCACAACGGGCGATGCTCGCTGCCGCGCTGACGAAGGCGCCACATCTTCTCATCGCTGATGAGCCACTCAATGGACTTGATCCCCCGGTCGCCGCCGCAATCATGGAGCTGATCAGAGACATGACCGTGGAGCGGAACATGGCGATGGTGTTCATCACCCATGACCTTGCTTCGATAGCCAGGATCGCTGACCGTGTCGCCGTGGTGTATGGGGGAGCGATCGTTGAGGTGGCGCCTGTTGGAGACATCTTCCACCGACCGACACACCCGTACACCTCAGGGCTCGTGGGGTCGATTCCCGGTTTCTCCGAGGGCCGACTGCGACAGATCGAAGGGGAAGCTCCGATGCTCACGGAGGTCGCGCGAACGGCTTGCTCGTTTGCGGACCGGTGTCCATACGTGTCAGACGTCTGCCGTTCCAGCGAGCCATCGCTCTCATCGGTGGAAGGGTCCGAAGTCCGGTGTCACCTGGCAGCGGATCTCGAGTTGCCGGGAATCGGGAGCTGACCCGTACCGTCGCATCTCTGATTCCCGGACAGGTTGCTACTGTGAGGACGTTCCGGAGGCAATGGGACGGGGCAGATGAGACTGATTACATACATCGGACTCGTGGTCCGCCGTGTGTGGGTGAAGAAGGGAATCCTGTTTGGATCCTTTCTCGGCGCGACCCTCGTGATCGCCCTACTCGTCGTGGTCCCGCTGTATGAAGCCTCGGTTCAGGCGGTTGATCTCAAGTTCAGCATCGAGAACGCGCTCGAGAACGAGACGAGTGTCACGGCCTTCTCGACGATGAACGATTACACGCCCGATGCGAGTGAGACGAATCGGGCTGTCGTTGCTGACGCACGCGAGACCTGGATCGGTACGTGGTATCCGGACATCGTGGAGCGGAGCCAGACGCGCGAATTCGTCGTTATCCCTTCCGGCGGTGATGCCCCGAACGACTTCATCGAAGCGGGTGAGCAGTGGAAGGAGGAGAAGGCCGCGTTCCTGGAGGAGGGCGGAGATCCCGCGGAGATCGGAACTCCACCGTATCCGCGCCCCTCCCAAGAGGCCCTGCAAGCACGCTTGTTCACCTCGCCGAACCTTGAAGAGAAGATCACGATCGTCGACGGCGCCTATGACGCTTCCGTATCGATTCCACTGAACACCTATGAACCCATTCCGCTGATGTTGGGTGAGGAGGTGGCGAAGCTCGCCGACGTGCAGGTCGGTGACCGATTCTTCATCAAGCCGTTCTCGGGAAAGCAGTGGACCTTCGAATGGGTCGAGGTCGCCGCAATCGTTGCGCCAGCCGACCCCAATGACCCGATCTGGGGCATCGATAACCCACAGCGGATGATGTACTTCGATCAGGCATCCTTCGATCGTTGGCTGAAGGCCACCGCCTTCACGCCGGAGATCGATCCGTGGGAGCGACAGAGCAGGGGCTTGCCCGAGATCGCGGTGACGCAACGGTGGAGCATGCCCCTCGACGAGGCTTCGGTGCAGCTCGAGGAACTCCCTGAACTCCAGAGCCGGCTCGGTCAGTTCAGGGCAGAGGTTGCCAGGGAGAGCGGTGGGAGCATTCCAACAGCTTCGCCGATCACGATTCTCCTCGACGCGTTCGTGACCAGATCCGTCGTGGTCGGCGGCCCGATACTGGCGATGCTTGCGCTTGTTGTCGGTGGCGCCATCTATTTCCTTGTCTACACATCTGCGATGACCGTCGAACGAGAGGGAGAAGAGATTGCTCTCCTCAAGTCTCGCGGAGCATCCTCATGGCAGACGGTCGGGATCCATCTCGGGCAGTCTCTCGTAGTGGCCGTTGGAGCCGCATTGCTGGCACCGTTCGTGGCCCGGTTCCTCGTCGGCATGACTGGTCGCGTGCCCCCGCTGTCGACGCTGACCGGCGGGGATCCACTCAGGGTTGCCCAGGTGCGCTCGATTGTGCCGTTTGTCGTGACCGGCGGCGTGATCGCCTTTGTCTCGATGGGTGTTGCGGTGTTCCCCTACGCACGTCGCGGGGTACTTGCTCTGCGCTCCCTTGTTGCACGGCCGGGCACCCAGTCCATATGGCAGAAGTACAACATCGACCTGTTTGCGATCGCCCTGTCTCTCGTCCTTCTCGCTCAGCTCAGACTGCGGGGATTCATCGATCACTCCTCGGGTGAGGCGACGCTCGATCCGCTCGCGATCATCTTCCCGGCCCTGTTGCTGTTCGCCGGTGCGCTCATCCTGCTCAGGATCTTCCCGTATCTCCTCCGCCTGACCGGCTGGTTGCTCACGAAGCCGAGGAACCTTTCGACTGCTCTCACCGGGTGGCACCTTGGGCGAAATCCTGTCCCCTACGGGCGTCTTGCACTTCTTGTATGGGTGACGACCGGCCTTGGCGCTTTTGCGCTGACCTACGCAGCGACGCTTGAAACGTCCTACGCGGATCGGGCGGAATTCGCCGCTGGTGCAGATGTTCGGATTGTCGGCGAAGGCGCCGGATACGCGGTCGGTCCCGAGGGCTCCGTCAGCACGCCGGTGCTCCGCACGCTGGGTGCTCCGCGACAGAGTGGCAGAAGTGCCGAGGTGCTCGCCGTCATCCCCGAGGAGTTCTCGCAGGTTGTCACGTGGCGTGGTGACTTCGGCGCAGACACTCCCCAGGAGGTGTTCAACGCCCTTCGGCCTGACGGTGCTGTGCCAGTTATCGGTATCGACGTCCCCGACGGCACATCTGAGATCCGTTTCGAGGGCATCGTGGAGCCGTTGAGTTTGTTGGAGGAGTCAGAGGCGCTGACGCTGCACGATCTCAGCCATACGCTGCTGATGAGGGTTGTCGATGGCCGTCATCGCATGTGGACGATGGTTGCGGATGATGACTTCATCGATTCTCGATGGAGAACGGTGTCAGTCGACCTGTCGACAGGGGTCAATAGGAAGTACACGAGTGCTCCGGAACCGCCATTCACGATCGTGTCGATCTGGCTTGAGCGATCCGATCAGAGCGACGGTTTCGTCGTGAATGATGACAGCATCCTTCTGGCATCCGTGAAGGCTGTCACGAGTAGCGGTTCCACGCCCCTGGACATTGCTGAGTTGGTTGGAACGAATGATCTCGAGATTCAGCGTGATGTTGCGGCTTCGATGGCCGCCGAGACCAGGTACTCGTCGGTTCCGGTCGACGTGGAGGAACCCACCCAGCAACAGATTGAAGCCGACCCGTTGTGGAAGGACGGCACCGCCGACCAGTGGAAGCTACCCAGGAACCGGACGCGTTCGAACTCCCGCGTGCCCCATGCTCGGATCCCTGCACCGGAGATTCGGGTCCTGCTCGATCACGACGCCGCAGCGATCGCCGGCCTCAACGTGGGTGACATATCGAACTACAGCATCGGGTCCCAGGTGATCATCGGAGAAGTCGCTGGCTTCGTGGAGAAGGTGCCTACCGCAACCGATCGACGTCGGGAAGGCGTCATGGTTGTCGACTTCACCGCCTACAACGCATGGGCGAACGGGACACCGAACTGGTCGCTCGTGGGTGGTCCCGCCGCGGCTGAGAGTCCCGGAGAAGTGTGGGTGGCGACAGAGGACGCGGACGCAGCCGTGCGGTCGATCACGGCACAGATGAACGATGTTCCCGAAGCTGTCTGGACGATCGGACTCGTTGAGGCGGCATTTGCCTCACGGCCGGTTCAGGTCGGTCTGGTCGCGATCCTGTTCGTGGGTGCGGCAACCGGTGTCGTGCTCGCACTTGCCGGCGTGACCGGGTACGTGATGCTGGCCGTGAGCCGACGTGCGAGGGAGATGGGTGTTCTACGAGCTCTCGGGTTCGAACGATCGAGTGTCGGGTCTACCTTTGCACTCGAGCAATTCGTCGTCATCGGACTCGGAGCCGCCATAGGGATCCTTGGCGGTATCGGTCTCGTCGTGATCATGCTGCCGTTCCTGCAGCTCGGGGAGACCGACGACGTTGTCGATCCATCGATTCTGATCAGTGTTCCGAAGGCACAGCTCGTTGCATACGTCTTGATCCTGGGAGCACTGCTCATCGTCTCGGTGCTCTGGGCAACCCGTCGTGTCTCGACGAAGCGGATGAGCGAAGTGCTCCGGGAGGTGGAACGCTGATGCCACCGATCATCGAGTGCACGAATCTCATCAAGATCCACAAGCAGGGGAACCTCGAAGTTGTTGCCCTCCAGGGTCTCGACTTCACGATGGAACAGGGCGAGTTCATCTCGATCGTTGGGACGTCAGGAGCAGGCAAGTCGACGCTGCTCACGATCCTCGCCGGTTTCGAACGGCCGTCAGCTGGTCGAGCGATCGTTGTCGAGCGGGATCTCTCCGACATCTCGCCACGGGATCTCACGAGGTACTACCGGCGGGACGTCGGGTTCGTCTGGCAGGACTTCACTCGGAACCTTTTGCCATATCTCAAGGCGATCCAGAACGTCGAGTTGCCGCTGCTTCTCGGAGGTATTGGACGTCGGAAACGTAAGAAGCGGGCGCAGGCACTCCTCGAGGCTGTGGGACTCAGGGGCAAAGCGCATGCACCGGTCCACACGCTTTCGGGTGGTGAGCAGCAGAGGCTCGCCCTGTGTGTCGCCCTTGCGCCAGGCCCGAAGCTGCTGCTCGCTGATGAGCTCACCGGGGAGTTGGACACAGAGACGTCACTTGAGATTTTCGAGTTGCTTCGTCAGCTTGCTCACGATGGTGGTCTATCCGTCCTGGTTGTCACCCATGACGTCGCTGTGGCCCAGCGAACCGATCGGGTCATCCGCATCGCGGACGGCCGCATTGCCACTCAGCGTCGTCGCGGGGCAATCGAGCATGTGTCCATTGACCAGAGAGGCATGGTTCAGTTGCCGCGGGACATGCTCATCGAGTCTGGCATCACGGATTATGTCAGCGTCAAGGTGGTCCCAGAAGGCCTCCTTCTCCAACCAGAGGAGGTGACCGATGAGCCTTGAACTGCGTGGCGTGACGAAGCGCTATCCGAATGGCGCGATCGGAGCACTGAACGTTGATCTGAATGTGCCTCTGGGCCAATTCGTGTCGCTGTTCGGTCCGTCAGGATCGGGGAAGACCAGTCAATTACACATGCTTGGACTCCTGCAGCGACCAGACGATGGCGAGGTTTGGATCGACGGTGAGCAGGTGGAGGGTCTATCCGAGTCTGCCGCAGCGAAACTGCGTCGCACGAAGATCGGCTTTGTATTCCAGTCGGCGAGTCTGTTGAAGCTGCTGTCGGCACGCGAGAACGTGGATGTATCCCTACGGCTGTCGGGGGAGCGCGGAGCGAAGGCTCGCAAGAGGGTCGAGAAGGCTCTTGCGCGGGTTGGCATGACGGACCGTATGGATCATCGACCGGATGAGCTATCCGGCGGTGAGCAGCAGAGGGTCGCGATAGCAAGAGCGCTCGTCCACGAACCCGCATACCTGTTTGCCGACGAGCCGACCGGGGAACTGGACACGACGACCGGCGCTGGGATCCTCGCAATGCTGCGGGAGATCGCTGACACCGGGACGACGGTGGTGATGGCCACCCACGATCCTGCTGCGATCAACTACGTGGATACGGCGTACTTCGTCCAGTCCGGAGCCCTCCACATCCCCGATCGGGACGAACTCGCCCTCTGGCTCACCGAAGGCACCGAGTTCACACCATAGAACAGGTCTCACCTTCGATTGGGGACGGCAGAGCGGAGCGATGCAGGGGGCGTGACCGAGCCTACGAGATTCGTGAGAACTCCAGATCAGCGCAAGGTGCGTCCTCTCTGAAGTGTGTCGGTACGGAAGGTTGTTGACGCGGTGATGGGAGCATCATTGACGCTCCCATCCCGTGAACATCCCCATCGTTCTCCCCTTCATGTCCGAACCGTTGGGTATCTAACAGGACACCCCTGTTAGATCGCGCCCGAGTCGGACATGTACGCTTGTTACAGACGAGGAGGACTTGATGCGGAATCCGAGTGCCGATGGGCGCTTCCGCACGATCTATCAAGCGAACTACGAACCGATCCGCTCGTACTGCCTTCGCCGTCTTCCCGTTGATGATGTGAACGACGTGATGGCTGACGTCTTTCTCGTGATGTGGCGCCGGATCAACGACGTTCCCGAGGGCGACGCGGCACGTCTCTGGTTGTATGGCATTGCCCGGAACTGCGTCGCCAACTCCCAGCGAACCACCCGTCGATCTCGGCGCTTGCGAGCCAAGCTCGCTGCGATGCCTGGAGAGCCATCGGTCTCTCCCGAAGTAGTGGTTGTGCGCAACGAATCCGCAGATGAGGCACTCCTGGCTCTCGAGACTCTGAAGCCGCTCGATCAGGAGATGGTGCAGCTAAGGATCTGGGAGGAGCTCTCCTCCATCGAGATTGGTGAGGTTGTTGGACTCAAACCGACTGCGGTCGACATGCGGCTCTCGAGAGCAAGGAAGCGACTGAACCAGATCCTCTCAGACGACCGAACACGATTCTGGAGTGTCCGTCCCCATCGAATGGAAGGAGGTGAGTCTTCATGATCGACAGCTTTGACAGACTCAGATTGGCCGATGCCGCTCCACGCGGTTCTGAGCCACCCGAGTCCGTACTGACCCTTGAGGCTCTCCTCGGAGACATCGATGAAAGGGCTGGATATATGCCTATCGATACGCGAGTACCGGAGACCGAACGGCGGGATGCACAGACAACGAGGCGTGGCTGGCTCGCAGCAGCCGTTGCCTTTGGCGTGGTACTACTGCTCGGTGCAGCAACGATTCTCATGATGAACGGAGATCAGGGCGTTCCTCCGGTGACACCGGAAGTGACCCCGACGACCCAAGCCCTGAGTTCGCAGGAGCAGGAGCAGGTCGATGCGGTATACGCCGCCGTGGCCAAGTTCAACGAGGGCGATGTCAACGCGTGGGTCGACTCATTCCGCGAGGCGTCGACGTTCACCGGACGCCAGATCTCATCGAGCTACGTACGGCACCTGTTGGGGTTCCGCATGATGCTCGGCGAGGAGATCACCGTTGAGGAGTGCACGTTGACAGATGATGGGAAGGCACGGTGCTCCCTCACATCTGTGGACGCACTTGGTCTCGCCGACGGTGGAGTTAACGAATTCGTGTGGACAGTGAAGAGTGACAACGGTCGCTTGCTTGAGGTCACAGAGACCCACAACGATGACTGGCGCTCGGCCGTGTCGCTGATGGGTGCCTGGGTGAAGGACGCACATCCGGAGGTTTGGGCGAACTCGCTGGAGCCACCTGACAGCTGCAGCTGGCCCGGCGGCAATGTGAGCGATGGCTTCTACGGCGAGTTGAACTGCATGGGCCGCGCCTCCCTCCCGAATTGGGAAGCCACAGCCGAGTCAGCGGCATCGCTCCGTGATCTGGTCGACGAGTACAAGGTGTATCTCGGTAGCTGAGCGAACGACGACGAACGGTCCCTGCCTGTTGGCTGGGACCGTTCCGCGTCTTCCCCATGTGGCATACCATCAGGACATGCCGATTGCCGAACGGGATCTCGTCGTTGTCTCTGGCGCTGACGCTGGTGGATATCTCCAAGCTCAGCTCACCCAAGACATTTTGAAGCTGGGTGTTGGGGAATCTGCGTGGTCGTTCCTGCTCACCCCGAAGAGCGAGATCATCGCGCTCATGGAGGTCACGAGGACCGGTTCCGCGGAATACACGCTGTCGATGGAGGCAGGTTGGGGCGATGTGGTGCGCACAACGATCGATGAGTTTCTTGGGCGGATGGACATCTCCTTCGAACAGTCAACTGCCGCTGTCACCGAGGAGGATGAGCAGGCTCGCATCGAGCGGGGCTGGCCTCGAATGGGTAAGGAGATCGGCGATTCGGTGACGCCAGCGATGACTGGCATCGTGGCTGAGACGATCGCCTTCGAGAAGGGCTGCTACACGGGCCAGGAGTTTGTGGCACGTGTCCATTACCGCGGTGCGGAACCCCCGAAGAGTCTGGTCCGTATCGTGTTCGATGACGCCGCCGAGATCTCAGAAGGCGAAACGATCGTTGTCGACGGCGAGGAGTCCGGCACGGTCACATCCACGGCACAGGGCGTTGCACTCGGATACATCAAGCGCGGTATCG
Source organism: Actinomycetota bacterium (assembly GCA_039714175.1). Taxonomy (GTDB): domain Bacteria; phylum Actinomycetota; class Acidimicrobiia; order Spongiisociales; family UBA5794; genus B3-G11. The sequence continues at coordinate 7,251 of JBDLJV010000033.1, read as the reverse complement.
AGACGCCGACACGGGGAACCGTCAACGACTTCGACGTTGAGCTGCTGCCTATTCAGCCTTCGTGACGCAGAACTCGTTGCCCTCGGGATCAGCAAGCACGGTCCAGTGGAATCCAGCCGTCTCGTGATCCTGGAGCCGTGATCCACCGAGGCTCTCCACCTTTGCGATCAGAGCCTCAGGATCAGGATGGCTGACGTCGAGGTGCAGGCGGTTCTTGACCGTCTTGTCCTCGGGCACTTTCTGGAAGGCCAGGCGGATGTGATTGCCGGGGATCTTTGTCCCGAAGATGTAGCCGGGGTAGTTCTGGGCAGCCTCAATCCCAACTATCTGTCCCCAGAACTCGATGAGAGCGTCCGGATCGTGGCAATCGATCATCACGGCACCTACGCGAGCATGAACATCTGTCATTGCGTACCTCCAAAGTCCTGATGCATCTGGGACGGCGTCGGTCCGGTCTGTCCCTGATACTTCGAGCCGAGTTCCGGTGAGCCGTAGGGGAACTCTGCCGGTGTGGTCATCTGGTAGAAGCTGATCTGGCCGATTTTCATGCCCGGATAGATGGCAATCGGCAGGTTGGCCACATTCGAGAGCTCGAGGGTCACCTGACCGGTGAATCCGGGATCGATGAAGCCCGCAGTCGAGTGGATGAGGAGTCCGAGACGGCCGAGGCTCGACTTGCCTTCGAGTCTGGCGACGATGTCATCGGCGAGACCGACGACCTCAAGGGTCGATCCCAGGACAAACTCGCCGGGATGCAGGATGAAGGGTTCATCCTCACTCGCACTGACGTCGACCGTGAGGTCATCCTGGGTCGCTTTGGGGTCGATGAGCGCGTACTTGTGGTTCTCGAAGACCCTGAAATTCGGATCGCATCTGAGATCGACGGACGATGGCTGCACCATCGTTTCGTCATACGGATCGATCGTGATCCTGCTGCCGGCGATCGCTTCCTTGATGGTTTGGTCTGAGAAGATCATCGGTCGTCGATGCTAGCTCACGCTCCGAAGCTTCTGGCGTCCGTGACGGCGATATACCGCCGTCACGGACGCCAGAAGCCATGGGCGCGAGGTAATCCTCGAGATCTGAGCAGGCGAGATGGTCCCCGGGGCGATCCGACACGATGCTGGCGTCTACTACGGGAAGACGACGGGGAGACCGCTGTTGTACCAGGCCTGGATTCCACCGTCGATCTCTGTGATGTTCGTGAAGCCGAGATCCTCGAACAAGCTCATTGCATCGCCTGACCGGTTGCCACTGTTGCAGTAGACGACGTAGTGGGCGTCCTTGTCGAGCGCATCGAGATCATCGGAGAACGATGTCTCGTAGTAGTCGATGTTGATGGCGTCCTTGATGATGCCGGCGTTGAACTCATCCGGAGTCCTGATGTCGAGGATGACTGCATCGGTGTCCTCAGCAATGACGGCGGCAGCGTCGTCAGGGCTGATGGTCTCGAATGTCGCCTCCGAAGTGGAGGAGTCGAATGAGCAACCTGCCAGAGCAATGGCACCGAGCATGAGGACCACAAGGAGGGTCTTGGTGACGTTCTTCATCTCTACGAACCTTTCGTCAGCGGTAGCCCGGCGTGATTCCACGCAAGGATTCCGCCCGTTACGTTATGGGCTTCTATGTCTTGTTGGGTAAGAAATCGAGCGGCCGCTCCGGAGCGGTTCCCGCTCCGACAGAAGGCGAGAACCTTCTTCTCCTTGAGCTCGTCCAGTCGCTGGGGAATCGTCTCGAGCACCATGTGCACTGATCCAGGAGGATGACCAGCAGCGAATTCGCGCTCGGTGCGGACGTCCAGGATCACATAGCCGTCATCCGCAGCCATTTGCTGCGCGGTCTTGACATCAACTGCAGTCTTGCGGCTGCCGAGCATCGACGCTTCCTTTGTTGGGCTTTGGGAGCCGTGGGAGGGTACCTAGGGGGGTATGCTACTCTGACGGCGCACCAATCCGGAGGGTTCCCCAACATGTTCCTTGACCTTTCGTCCGACCAGACCAAGGCGTACGCGAAACAGATCTCCACCGCCAGTCTTGGCGATCATTCATACATCGTCGTCGTTGGCGATGAAGCTGTAGCTGTCGACATCCAGCGTGACCTCGACCGGTTCGAGGACGTGCTTGATGGCATCGACGCGAAACTCGTTGCCGTCTTCGAGACGCACATCCACAACGACTACGTCAGCGGCGGCAAACGTCTTGCCGAGAGTCGCGGCGCCACCTATGTGCTCCCAGCGAACACCGGAGCTCCGTACGAGCACGCTCCTCTTCCGGACGGCGAGTCCATCGCTGTCGGCGGATGGAAGATGCGGGCGATGCACACACCGGGCCACACGCACAACCACACGTCCTATGTCCTCGAGTCGCCAGAGGATCCAGTTGCCATCTTCTCGGGTGGCTCAATGCTCGTGGGAGCGGTTGGGCGATCGGACCTCCTCGGACCGGACCACACGGACACGTTGCTCCGCGGCCAATTCGAGTCGATGCATCGGATTGCTGATGGATTGCCCGATCCGTCGATCGTCGCTCCGACGCACGGATCCGGATCCTTCTGTTCAGCGTCAGATGTGGCGGACTCCACCAGCACGATTGAGCGGGAGAAGCTCCAGAATCCAGCACTCATCTCACCGTCGTTCGAAGTGTTCTCAGCGACCCAGGTGATGGGATACAAACGGTTCCCTGCCTACTACAAGCACATGGCACCGTCGAACCTTGAGCCGCTTGGTGCCCCACCGGTTGGCGATCTCGATGTGGTCAGCTCGCCTGCAGAGTTCGCGGATGCCACGATTATCGACGTTCGCCCCTTCCCCGAATTTGCCGAAGGGCACCTCCCCGGCTCGCTCTCGTTCGAGCTTTCCAACGATGATGCTGTCTACATGGGTTGGACGATGGACTGGGGCTCTCCAGTTGTCCTCGTCGGAACTCAGGAGGACGCTGAGGAAGTGCGCGTCCATTTGGAGCGCATCGGTTGGGACAATGTCACGGGCCGTATCGAGCCCGATGGGCTTGCAGCATTCAGCGATGGCCCGTTGAACACCATCGATGTCGTGTCATTCGCGGAGCTCGGTGATCCGATAGCCAAGCCCCTGCTTGATGTCCGTGACCCGGTCGAGCAAGCTTCCGGCGTTGTGCCCGGAGCAGATCTCGCTCACCTGGCTGATGTGGCCGACGATCCCGATCGGTTCGTACTGGACGAGGAACTTGTCGTCTATTGCGGAAGCGGCTACCGCTCGGGCGTAGCAGCCAGCTTCATCGAAGCTGCAGGTGGAAGGACAATCGTCGTCCGCGACGATCTGGGTAACTACAAGGGCTTGCTGGCGTCCCCTGCGGTTTAGCGCTCCTTGACCAGGCGCATCGTCAGCGGGTAGACGTAATCCTCGCCGTTCGCTGCCTTGACCGCTGCGATGATCATCATCACGAATCCGAAAATCAGCACGGCTGGGAGCAAGAGGATTCCTATGAACACGAGGATCAGGAGTCCAGAGACGATCGAGTAGATCAGGATCGACAACTGGAAATTGAGAGCTTCGCGACCGTGGAGTTCAACGAACGGATCCTCGTCCCGTTTGATGAGCCAAATGAACAGCGGACCCAGTACCGCGAGGCTTACCAATGGCAGCAGGTGCGCCGCAACCGCCCACCCCCGTGAGTCAGATGGTACGTCACTTGGACTGGTCGGTTCCTCTGCAGGCACAGCAGGCAAGTCATCAGTCATGTGGTCTCCTCGGTAGTTCTACTGGTGGATCCTAGATCTGGATTCTGACAGCGCAGCGATCTTGGCTCTTCATTCTCCAGAAACAGAAAGGCCGCCAACTCCCTGAGGGGTTGACGGCCATTCTGCTTTCCTGGATCTCTAGGAGAGGCGGAGGAACATCTTTTCGAGGGTTTCAGGTGTGTACCCCTCGGCGTCGGCAAGATCCGGGTTGAGCTTGCACTGTTCCATGGTTGCTGAGAAGAACCGGAAGCCTGAGCGGCTGAGGGCACGATTCGCAGCGGCGAACTGCGTGAGTACGTCATTGCAGTCGCGTCCGTCCTCGATCATCGCCTGAAGCCCACGAAGCTGTCCTTCGACGCGCTTGAGCCGCTTGATGATGTCGTCGCGGTCTTCGTGCTGCAGGTCCATGCTCGAATCATACCCCCAGGGGGTATAAATTCGCCAAAGCACGACCAGGGATGACTATTGCTGCAATGACCCTTGTGCGGTTCTGTGGCCATGGGTACGCTGACTCTCCCCAACTGCGAGGAGTCGCGCGTGCGCACCGCGAAGATCCGTTTGATGCTGACCTTGGTATTGATTGTGTCAGCATTGCCCATTCTGACTGCTGCGGCTCCGGGTTCGGATGTCACCGCCCGTGCCGAGCATCAGCGAATCGTTGAATTCTGGACCCCTGAGCGTGTTGCTCAGGCTGTACCTCGGAGTTTCGTCTTCGATCCGGGATCACAGCGATTCCTCCCACAGAAGGGGAAGCCGGGCGGAACCCCGGGCGGTGGAGGCGGAGGCGGTTCATCCGTGGTTTCAGGTGCTTCGTGGAACAAGGGCGGAGAGATCGATGCCTCATCGGGCAAAGTGCTGTTCTCGATGGGCGGCTCGTACTACGTGTGCAGTGCCACTGTGATCGATGATGGAGCAGCGTCATCCAATGGATCGGCACTGATCATCACGGCAGCACACTGTGCATATGACGAGGCAGGTGGCGCGTTCTCCGACAACTGGATGTTCATTCCCGACTACGACGACAACCCGGCCTCACTGACAACTGACGGTTCCTTCTGCGGGGCAACGACCCATGGCTGCTGGACTGCTGAGGCCCTTGTCGTTCATGATGGGTACGCGAGCGCCGGTGGTTTCAACGATCAGGCAGTGCTCTACGACTTCGCTGTTGTTCGTGTGGGTGCGGGGGGACATTCGAGCGATGAACTAGACGATGTCGTGACCGAACAGGCATATGACTTCAGCAGCTACCTGATCGATGGGTCCGTGACTTCCTATGCCTTCGGATACCCGGCAGCAAAGAAGTGGAAGGGCAACGACCTGATCTACTGCGCAGGTCCCATCGACGGTGATCCACTCAACGGCGATACGACGTATCGCATGAACGAGTGCAAGCTCACCGGCGGTTCCTCAGGCGGACCATGGCTCGCAGATTTCGATGAGACGATTGGTTCAGGCACTGTGATGTCCGTCAACTCGTATGGATACACGGGCATCAACGCGATGCACGGACCCGTGCTGAATGCGGACACGACGGACGTCTACAACGCTGCCAAGAGCGGACCCAGCACGATCGTTCCGTAGCCGGTTGCCCAAACGTGCGTCCTCCCCACCGGGGGGGAGGACGTCTCCGCGCTCTCAACTCTCGAACGCGAGACCTTCCACAATCTCGGCGCCAAGGGCGGTGAGGATCCCGGGTGACGTCAGGATCTTGCGGTCGCGACTTCCTCCCCCGAGCACGATGCGGTCCTTTGTCATGACGCGTGCATCGACCCATAGCGGGAGGTCGTCGGGCAACCCAAAGGGAGTAACACCACCGATCGTCTGACCGGTGAGGCGCACGGTGTCCTCGGCGCTGGCGAACGATGTCTTGCGTACACCGATCTTCTTCTTGACAGTGCGATTGACGTCGAGTCGTGTGCTCGCAAGGACCACGCACACGGCGAACACCGGCGGATTGGACTTCCCGATCACCATGATCGTGTTAGCCGACTCACTCAAATCGAAGCCGTACGCCTCGCAGAACTGAGCGGTGTCGGCGAGGTCGGGGTCACAAGGGAAGATCTCGTAGGCGACTCCGAGGGAGTCGAGCGTGCTGAGCAACGAATCGGTCATCCCGACACCCTAGACACACCCCACCCCCACCGTTCTTGCGTAACTGGTAGCCGCACGTGCGGCTACCAGTTACGCAAGAACGGGTCAGGAGTGGATTTCGAGGATGTCGCCGTCCTCGACGATGTGATCCCTGCCGACCTGTTGGGCATCGAAGCCGCCGTCACCCCACAGACGGGCGAACTTGAAGTCGGCGGCGACCTCCTTGTGTACCAGCTTGGCGACATCGATCACGGTCGCACCGTGGCGGACCGTGTAGGGGCGCTCCATGTCGGCGTCCTTCCCGGGGATCTTCGTGTACACACGAACAACTTCGAGCCTGCCGAAGAGCCATTCACCCAGCTCGTCGAGACCCTGGCCCGTCTCGGCCGAAACGGCAAGGAAGGGATAGTTGACCTCGGCGAGTTCCTCGAGGATCGCGAGTTCCTCACTCGTACCGGCCTGCTCATCGAACTTGTTCGCCACGAGCAGCGTCGGGAGAACCTTCGTGAACAGGTCCGCGCCCTCTTCCGGCTCACCGTCGGAGGGCCAGCGCTCGGTCAGTTCGATCCGCCTCTCGCCGAGCAGCTCATGGAGCCTGACAACTCGTTCCACGCATCCGGCTTTGCTGAGATCGATCACAAGAAGGCATCCGTCTGCGGGATGGAGCGCGTTGCTGATCCAGGAGATCGGGTGCTCCTCGGCAATAGGGGGAAGATCGACGAGCTGGATGTGGACATCGCGTACAGGCATCATCCCTGGCATCGGATACTGCGTTGTGAACGGGTACTTCCCGATCTGCGCGTGAGATCCGGTGAGCCTTGCATGGAGTGCTGACTTGCCCGTATTGGGCGGTCCGAGAAGGGCGATCTGCCCGGCACCATCCGGCCGGATGACAGTGGGCGGACCTGTCTTTGCCCCCTTCCTGGAGGGGCCGGCGAGCTCGTCCGTGAGCTCCTTGATCTTGGCCTTGATATCGGCTTGGAGGTGCTCGGTTCCTTTGTGCTTCGGGATGGCGCGCAGCATCCCCTTGAGCGCATCGAGCCGCTCGGCGGGATCCCTGGCTCGCCGGTAGTGCCCTTCGGCTTCCTTGTACGCGGGTGTCAGATTCGCTGGCATCGTTTGCTCGGTCTCGGATACGAGCTTACGGCTCGACGCTCACGCGGGACGAATCTGCTCACACGATCAAGTACGCCCTACGCTGGAGGCAACCGATTGTGTCGGAAGGGGAGCCCCATGAATCGAATGAAGATCGCCCCACTGATCGCAGCAGTGTTCGCTCTCAGCCTTGGTGCTGCAGCCTGCAGCGAGGCGGAGGACTACACCGACCCTGACGATCCGCTTGCTTCGGAGCAGTACGCGCTTGATCGTCTGAACATGCGCGACGCGTGGGCTCAGAGCGATGGCAGCGGAGCTGTCATCGCGATCATCGACACGGGCATCGATCTT
>JBDLJV010000032.1:0-17130 GCA_039714175.1 Actinomycetota bacterium | reverse complement strand
TGCAGATCGGCATCTCTACAACTATGCCTGGATTCTTCTGAACCATGGTCGATTCCAGGAAGCAACCGAGGCGGTCGAAGGGCATCGACGATGGTGGAAACCCATCGGTACCGAGAGTTTCGGCTACAGCGGGATCATGAGCACGGTGCGGGCCTTCGAAGGAGATTGGGAGGCTGCGCTGGATCTGGCGGAGAGATCCGCCAGCCTCGCAGAGGCAGCGTCCATGTACCGCAATGCACGGGCACAGTGGGAAGATGCTGGCCACGCAGCAATCCGGCTCCAATCGACAGATCGGTTAGCCAATGCAGTTGCACAGAGTGAACGAATCGCCGAGCTGACAGGAGCGGAACCGTCGATTCTCCTCGGCATCGAATCAGCACTGGTTCGAGAGGACTTCGACGAGATACTGCAGCTCGCAGGACACTGGTTCGCCGCCACGGCAGATGATGTCGAGGCAACCGACCGGCTCATATCCTCCGATCACGAAATCGCAATCCATGGTTCGATATCGGAGCGACCGGCCATCTTTGCCATCCTCAGACCGGTGGCGGCCGCGCTGATGGCGACCAACCGTCGAGACGAAGCACGCCGTATCGTCAATACCGTTCCAGACCTCATGAAGCAGAGCAAGTTCGAGTACTGGTCCGAGTTTCGCGAGCTGGAACTGTGGGAGTCGCTCTTCGACGCTTGTGGGGGTCGTGGCGAGCCTGATCCCGATCCCCTCACGCTGCCTGGGGTCTTCGACTACGTCAAGGAACTGCTCGCCACCGAAGGGACCAACACATAGGCCAGACCGTTCTGATTGCCGTGCTGCCCGCCGAATCAGCGGTTCTCTACGTCGCCGGTTTCGATGTCGCCAACGGATTCACCAAGGATGATCTGATCGATGGTTTGTGAGAGCAGCCCGTAGCTGACGGGTCCGGAAACCTTGCCGACGACGATTCCGTCGCGGTCGATGAAGAACGTCTCGGGCAGACCCAGCACACCCCACTCGAAGGCGGTCCGCGACCCCTCGTCCACCGTATAGATGGTCTCTGGACTCGTTCCGAGTTCATCGAGGAAGCCCTGGGCGTTGCCCGGGCTGTCCTGGTAGTTGATGGCGATGAACGTCACGTCGAACCCTGCGTAGTCGGTTGCGGCGCGTGTGAGCGCATCGTGTTCGGTGCGACAGCCGAGGCACCACGATGCCCAGTAGTTGATGACAGTGATGTCACCGGAGAAGTCGTCGATTGCAACCGTTCCTGACCCGTCCATCAACGCGACAACCGAGTTCGGTGCGGGCTTGTCGATCAGCGGCGAAGAGGACAGATCGGGGTCTGTGCCGAACCGGCCTGCAAAGATGACCGCGAGCACAACGAACGCAAGACCGCCGGCGATGACAACCCACACCATGCGGGATCCACGCTCGGACGTCATCCCTCCTCCATCTGGTCGAGTAGCTGCTGCGCTGTCTGCTTCACGTCATCGGGAATCTGATCCGATTCGACGATCGTCGTGAACGCCTCTGCCGCAGCTTCGTTGTTCCCGAGAGCGATCTGGATGTTCCCGAGGAACCATGTCGCGGTCAGGTAGTCGGGCTTCACCTGGAGCGCGGCCTCAACGTAGCCGAGGGCGACGTCCGACCTGCCGGAGATGTGGGTCATCCAACCCACGTTCGCGAGGGCTTCGGGATGTTTCTCCTGGTCCAGGACGATCATGTAGTGATCAAGAGCGTCGGTGAATTCTCCCGCTTCGAAGTACCTCCGTGCAAGGGCAACCCGCATCCCGACAACATCCGGATTCGCAGCGACGAGTCCCTCCATCTCGGCATTCGTGACCTTGGAAAGGTCGACCTCTCCCTGGCCCGTCGCGACATCACCGGCAACACCCTCGACACCCGCCGTCGACGGTCCCGAAAGCGACTTCACCGCGAACACCCCAATGGCAACAACAGCAACACCGACAATGGCCACGCCAACAAGCGTGCGTCGGTTAACGCCCGTTGGTCGTTCGTCGGTTGTTGGCGGTCGTTCGTCGGTTATCGGATGTCGGACGTCGGATGTCGATTGTCTGCGCAGCCAGACAATTGCCCCTCCCCCAACGAGAAGCGCCAGAATCGGCACCACCCAGAGAGCAACCGACCACGCCGAGGTCGACGTGTCGAGGATGAACGAATCCCCGAAGTTCGCTGCGAACTCGTCGAGGATCTCCTCATCGGTGGCTCCAGCGGCGACGCGTTCGGTGATCAGTTCCCGATAATCCGCGGCGACGCCTGCCTGGGATTCGGCGAGTGACTCGCCGTTGCAGAACGGGCATCGGATGGATGCCGACAGTGTTGCGATGCGGTCCTCGGCCGAAGGGGCAGCCGACGGTCCGGAGAACAGACCGAACACGATCACGCCGAGCGCCACAGCGGCGACTCCGATCGCGATGAGGTTCCGTGCTCGTTCAGACATTCGTTGTTCCTGGTTCTTGGGCCGTCGCCTCCTCTGACGTTTCCCGGCGCCCCGCAGGTTTCCGTCCCAGGGCAATGACACCGCCGGCGACCATGATGAGACCGCCGACCCACAACAACCACTGCAGCGGGAAGACGAAGACGTTGAGCTTGATCACGCCCCCGGATCCGCCGGCGATCCCGAGATACACGTCATCAACGAGGCCGGTCCACACATCCGGTGTCCCGACAGGTTGAGATGAGCCCTCGTAGGTGTTGATTCGGGGTTCGAGCACAGCCTTGGTGGTCGAGCATGACTCATCGAGCACTCCGACACGCACTCCCTGCACCAAACGGTGCGGTTCCTGTCGTGTGAACGGCTCGAGATATTCGATGCAGTAGTCATCCACGACGGCCGTCTCCCCCACGGCCAGCGTGACCGTGTCGCGGACGGCAAGACCCGAGGTCGTGGCGAGTGATATCGCTACGAGCGCCAGACCGATATGGGCCACCTGTCCTCCCCAGTACCCAAGGTCGTTTCCGAACACCTTCCTCGCTGCTCCGGCAATTCCTTCGGGACGCCTTCGCACCAGATCCGTGAATCGGACCACGATCGCCGCAATGACGAAGACGCCGAGAACGATCGTGAGGATGACCGACAACGAATCGATGCCGATGACCACGGCGAGCGCACCGGCCAAGAGGCCGGCGGCAATCGCGGTTCTCAGCCGCTTCCACAGCACGTCAGCGGCGGCGACACGCCAGGGCGAGATCGCGCCGATACCAAGCACGAGCAGCAACAGCAGCGAGATCGGCACCGCAGCCCGGTCGAAGAACGGGCGACCGACGGCAACCTCGTCACCGGAGAGCGCTTGCACGATCATCGGATAGAGCGTGCCGAAGAGCACCGTGAACGCGAACACCGTGAGGATGAGGTTGTTGCCGAGGATGTATCCCTCACGGGACGACAGCGATTCAAGGCTCGAGGCTTGCGCAACGTCGCTGGCCCGTACTGCGAACAGTGTGAGGGAACCAACAACGATCAACGCAAGGAAGCTCAGGAGTAAGGGCCCGATCGTTGATTGGCTGAACGCATGTACTGATGCGATCACACCGGAGCGGGTGAGGAACGTACCGAAGATCGTGAGCGCGAATGTCGCGATGACGAGGATGAAGTTCCACGACTGGAGCATGCCGCGCTTCTGTTGCACGATGGCCGAATGGATGAACGCGGTTGCAGCCAACCATGGCAGCAAGGCTGCGTTCTCGACTGGATCCCAGGCCCAGTAGCCGCCCCAACCGAGGACCTCGTAGGACCACCAACCGCCGAGCAGGATGCCGGCACCAAGGAACGCCCACGAGATCAGCGACCACCTGTGCGTCCGAACAAGCCACGCTTGGCCCGTGTCCCTGCGCCAGAGCGCTGCGGTGGCAAAGGCGAACGGCACGGTGAAGCCGACGTATCCGACGTAGAGCATCGGCGGGTGGACAGCCATGAGGATGTGGTTCTGCAGCAGTGCATTCGGTCCGAGGCCCTCGGTGGGCACCGCCGTCGTCACAAGCGGCCACCACGACGAACTGAGGCAGAAGTTGCCTCCGGATTGCGTACACACGGCGAATGGGTTCGCCGCTGTCGCCATGAGTCCGAACCAGAAGACCGAGACGGCACCGATCACTGCGAGTGCCAGAACGCCGAGGCCGTCGTCATCGCCGACCTGTCGCCACACGATGTAGGTGAACACGGCCAGCAGGAGGCCCCACAGGACGATCGACCCTTCAAGGGCCGCCCAGCCCGCGGCGAAGAGGAACACGATTGGTGTCGTGGTGGAGGTGTTGTTCGCAACGTAGGAGATCGAGAATTCATGTGTGAGGATCGCTACTTCGAGCAGCACGAACGACGCCACTGACGCGGCGAGAAACACGACAACCGGGAGTCGCAGAGCCTTCTTGTCACCGCTCCCAGAGAACCGAAGGCCTTGGATGACGATCGCTACAGCAGCCCCGAGGGCGATGAAGATCGCTGCGTATCCGGCGAGAGCGATCACGACTCTGAGCAGGAGTGCAGATCAGCGTCGTAGTCGTCGGCGTCTGCTCGATACTGCTCATCGTGTTTGACGAGCATGGTGTCCGACGAGAACACCTCACCATCCCACGTGCCTTCGACGACGACGCCGATGCCTTCCTGGAAGAGCTCAGGAGGAACACCCGTGTGGACGACACCGACCGACGTGTCGCAATCCTCCACAGCGAACGAGACCGTGTTCGCCTGCTCGGCAACCGTCCCCGGGATCACTCGGCCGGCGAGACGCAACCGCGATCCGTCGACGTCACGGGCCTGGACCTCTGCCGGGGTGTTGTAGTACACCAGCGAGGAGCTGAGGTTCACCATGAGCACGACGAGAATGCCGATGATGATGACCGCCGGGATCACGAACTTGGCGTATCGCTTCACTCTGTCTCACCGAGCTTGTTGCGGGCCCGGGTGATGCGTACTGCGATCGATGCCGCGTAGGCGACGAGGCCGACATACGTGACGCCATACGCAAGGCCAACCCAGTTCCACTGTTCTGCTGAGATCGCGGCCAGAAGCATCAGGATCCCCTCATCAGATCAGGAGCAGAAACAGCTTCACCGGCAACAGGGCCAGAGCTGGTCTGCTCGGCGACGAGGACCGCATCCTCGAGCTTCGCCAGTTCGATCCGCTTGAACATCATCGCAACGTACATGGTCGTGAACATGAACACGGCGATGAGCAACGTGACAACCATCGAAGTGTCCATCGACGGGCCCTCGGGCTTGCCGATCGTGGGCGCTTGGTGCAGGCCACGCCACCAGATGACGGAGAAGTGCACGAGTGGGATCTGGACGACGGCGAGTACGCCGAGAATGGCTGATCGCTTGGCACGGGCGTGAAGATCATCCGTGGTGCGACGGAGGGCGAGATAACCGAGGTAGACGAAGAACATGATCGCGGTGAGGGTGAGACGGGCATCCCACGTCCACCACATGCCCCACGTCGGCTTCGCCCAGATCATTCCCAGGCCGATGGCGAGTCCTGTGAAGACGACACCGATCTCGGCTGAGGCGAGCGCAATGCGGTCCCATGTGAGGGTCTTCTTCCACAAGTACATGGCCGAGCCGAGCATCGTGACGCCGAAGGCGAGGTAGGCAAGCCACGCGGACGGCACGTGGACGTACATGATCCTGGACAATTGGCCCTGGACAACGTCCGGAGATACGGTCATCGCCGCCACGAACGTGACAAGGCCTGCAACAGCCATGACGACCCACGGCCAGACGGAGACTCGATGCTCGGTTGTCGTCATGTGGTCTCCTGAAGGGGCCGTGCCGAGAGGACCCCTGCCACGGCAAGCAGCAGCACAACAATGGTCATCAGCAGCACCCACGAGAGGCTACTGCGACTGAGCTGTATAGCTTCGAGGGCCTGGGTTGCGCCCAACAGCAGCGGAACCGACAGCGGGGCCACGAGCAACGGCACGAGCGCTGTTGCAGATTGACCGGTCGCGACGATCCCCGCCGCAAGCGTCCCCAGCAGGGAGAGTCCCCCAGCAGCGAGTACGAAAACCGCCAGAAGCACGCCGAGATCTGAAGGCGCGACGTCGTAGAGAGCGATCGTGACGATGCCCAGAACCAGCTCGAAGACGAGCAGGAGCAGGAAGCTCGCGAGCGACTTCCCCACGTAGATGGCAGCGGGATCGAGTCCGGTGAGAGCGACGAGATCGCGCTGCGCCGTCGTCTCAGCGTTCGTCTGACGGATGGCGATGAGCACACCGAACAGCATCACGATGATCCAGAACATCCCGGGTCCGATCTTCGTAAGTGTTGGCGCATCGGTCCCAATGGCGAGCGGTACGAGTAGCAGCGCGATCGCTCCGAACGGCAGTGTCACCCAGAGCACCTCACCCGATCGCCGTTCACGCAACAAGTCCCTGCGAGTGATCGTCATCACCTGATGGAAGAAGCTCACGGGCATCCTCCCCTGGTGGGAGGACGGGCGAACGAAGTGAGCCAGGAGGGGGATGCGAGTCCGCGAGCGTTGCGGGGAGAGGGTGTGCGCAGGTTTGCGGTTCCGACGAGGCTCGCAGGCTCGCCAACCCCCCTGCATCGCTCCGCTCTGCCGTCCCCCCATGAAGGGGGGACATTCAGAATAGGAAGTGCCTGTGCTCTCATCACAACAGTGTCCCGTTCTTGATCTCGTGCGTTCTCGTCGCGAGGCTGTTGACACGATCCCTGTCGTGGGACACGAGTACTGCGGCGCCGCCCCGGTCGAGTGTGCGATGGACCAGCCCGTCGACGAGGTCGATCGCATCGGCGTCCAACGCGGAGTGTGGTTCGTCGAGCAGCAGCAGCTCCGGCTCCAGCATGACGATGCGGGCGAATTCAGCCCGTCGCTGCATCCCGTGACTGCAATGGTCCGTGCGGCGTCCTGCGGCACCACTGAGGCCGACGAGACCAAGAGCTTCACCGGCCATCGCCTTGTCGATGCCTCTCGCGTCGGCAACGAACTCGAGATTCTCGAGCAGGGTGAGCTCCGGATAGAGTCCGGGTGCGTGGCCCACGTACCCGATACGATGGCGAACGTCGTATCGCTCGGCGGTGGACGGATCGATACCGAGTATGGAACAAGCACCGCCTGCGGATGGTTGCAGTGTTGCAATCAATCGCAGAAGCGTTGTCTTGCCAGCGCCGTTGGCACCGAAGATGCCGACGGCATCGCCTGACGACACGGTGAGGGATACGTCTTGCAGGATGCGCACGGCACCAGCACGGACGGAAACCTTATCCAGGTCGACGAGCGTCATAGGGCCAGACATCACAGGGAGTTTACGACTACGGTGCGGAAGAACCCTGCATGGGAATAAGATACCCCCCGGGGTAGTTGGAATTCCTGTTATACTCCCCATATCGAGACCCGAAACGGAGACCATTCACAATGGCCACAGTAGATCTTTCCCTGGAAACCCTCGAGTCAACAATCGAGGACAACGACATCGTTCTCATCGACTTCTGGGCCGACTGGTGCGGACCCTGCAAGATGTTCGCCCCCACCTATGAGAAGGTGTCAGAGCAGTACCCCAACATCGTGTTCGCCAAGGTCGACACCGAGGCACACCAGCAGCTCGCTGCACAGTTCCAGATCCGCTCCATCCCTACGCTCGTCGCGTTCAAGGAGCAGGTCGGCATCTTCGCCCAGCCGGGCGCCCTCCCCGAGGACGCACTCCTTGACCTCATCGGTCAGATCGAGGCACTCGACATGGATGCCGTGCGCAAGGAGATCGCCGAGCAGGAGACTGCAGACGCACCTGCGTAGCGTTTCAGACAACACCAACCAGTGGAAGGACCCCGATGACCGTCGGGGTCCTTCTCTCGTTTGGATCAAACGACTGGAGCGGTCCAATCGTCTGATCCATGATTCCTGCGGCATCGAAACTCTGACGCCTAAGGCACAACCGTGGCTCGTCTGGTTTCTGTTGAAACCACGAGCAAACGCAGCTCCACCGGCGATGACAGATGCTCCGCAAGTCGCCGTGCCAGCGGATCCGCGATCGGAATAGCCAACGAGCCTGCAACAACCACGTCGATGTTGATACTCCCGTCATCCACCTCGACCTCGACGCCCACGACCTCGGTGGTCGATCCTCGCTCGGATACGTAATCGTCGACCACGGCGGCTACTTCCTCAGTTGGGTCGGACACGGGCAGGACAGCGCCCCTGCCGAACTGCATGGGGAGCACAACGATGATCGCTGCGACTGCAGCCCACGCCACACCTCGAAGTATCTGGGTGTGACCCTTCAGCGGGTTTCTTCCCGGCACGAATCCAGCAGCAAGAAACGTCGCGGATGCAGCGATCACGATACCGACGACGTTGGCAAAAAACAGCAACGCTGCACCGAAGGCAAGTTGCCACTCCATGAGTTGGATCGTGATTCCCACGACTGCCAACGGAGGGACCAATGCAACAGCGACCGCAACGCCGGTGAGTGCTTCGGCGGCGTGACGTCTCACCTGTCCGTACGCACCCGCCGAACCAGCGGCGAGAGCAATTCCGAAATCGAGAAGGTTCGGAGATGTGCGAGCCATGAGTTCAGCCGGGAGGTGAGTTGTTCTTCCGGGAATGATGAGCGAGATGACGGCGGCAAGCAGTACAGCAAGGACGGAGCCGCCGGCAACGAGCAGCGACCGACTCAGGATTCGTCGCGGCCAACCCATGACGATCGCGGCTGCTCCACCAAGAACAGGGAACATGAGAGGGGCGACAAGCATCGCCCCGATCACCACCGCTGTGGAATCTCCGAGAATCCCGAAGACAGCGATCGCTGTTGACAACATCATGAGCGATGCAAACCGGGTGAAGAACTGCTGACGCGGCATCCCGCGTGGAAACAGCCGGTCAATGACTTCTCGCCGTTCAGTTGCCCCGAGCATCTCTCGGCCGCTCCAGAGCCGCTTCGCCTCCGTCCACGCAACCGCAGCCAAGGAGCGCACAATTGTTAGGCCGCGCTGATGTCGCGACGAAGTCGGAGCACCTCGAACGCGCTTCGAAGCTCTTCCGTCCAGAGCGGTACGGACCATTCTCAGGTCCCGCTCCGAGATCGTCCCGCACAGGTTCCACACTCGATGGCGGCCCTCGCCAGCATGCCTGGCCTCCTCACTTCGAGCCGAACCAGCATGGCACGCCCTCGGCTAATCGAGCGCTAACAGGAGCTGAAGCCCCCCTCAAAGGTCAGTGTCTGCTTCGCACGACCCGATCAGTCGGGATCGGTGACAAGTCCTGCGAGCGCTTCTTGTGCCTTGTCGAGATCGGCTCTCTCGACCATGAGAGAGAGTTCGTACTTCCCGAGAAGATCGGGGTCGGTGATGATCGTCGCAGGGATACCGGCATCTGCAAGCAATCCCCAGACCTCATCAGCCTTCTCCTGATCGGTGAACAGCGCAGCGGAGACCTGTGGTTCAAGTGGGTCCATCAGCCCTCGGTCCCTCCGGTGAAGTTCCAGCTTCCGAACTGGAGAGATTATGTAGTACGTAGTACGACAGGAAGGGGCCCGTCCACCGGGACGGGCCCCTTCTGCGCTTCCAACCTCCCCTCTTTGAGGAGGACTGGCGAGCCTCAAGCGACGGAGGCGTGTGCTGGCACTTGAAATCATGGGTCCGGCGAGAGACGATGGAGTAGAAGAAGCCGGGAGGTTCCCATGGTGACACTCGGAATCGTCATCGGTTTGCTGCTGGTCGCGGTAGGCCTGTTCATGATCGTGTTGGCCCTGCCGATCACGCATCGTCTTGCCCGGATGCTTCCTCAGTGGCAACTGAACCGAGGGGACACCGATCGGCTCGGTTCGACGACGTTCCTCATGGCGTCTCTCGGCATGCTCATGACCATCACGGGTGCTGCCGTGATCGCGATGAGTCTCCTACCCGACTGACCTCTGCCCAGGTTCTCAGCTCTCAGCTCTCAGCGATGAGGCTTGCCAGAAGCTTCTGTGCCTCCTCAAGACTCTCCCGCTCCACCATCACGGACAGTTCGAACTTCCCGAGCAGGCCCGGATCGGTGATGATCGCAGCAGGGATGCCGGCGTCCGAGAGCAGCCCCCATGCCTCGTCAGCCTTGTCCTGATCGGTGAAGATGGCGGCAGATACCTGTGGTCCGAGCATGTCCATCAGCCTTCGGCTCCTCCGGTGAAGTTCCAGCTCGCAAGCTGGAGCGAGGGCGTGTGTACGAACAGGGGACCGAACTCGGAGTCGGCGTACCGGGCATCGTCTCCGAGACCCTCGACCTTTCCTGGTGCAAGTGCATCAACGAACGACTGGGTGAACCGCATGTTCGTGACCGGATCGGTGATCTTCCCGTTCTCGATCATGAACGTGCCGTTGCGTGTCAGGCCGGTGACCACGAGCGACTTGGGATCGAGCACCCGGCAGTAATTGAACGTCGACACGTAGATGCCGCGATCGACACCAGCAACGAGTTCTTCGACCGATTTGTCCCCGCCACCAACGAACATGTTGATGGCGAACGGACCCCACATCTCTGCCCCGGGGACGCCATGTCCCGTCGACTCGGTACCGGCCTTCTTCGCTGTTCGCCGTGTGTGGAGCAGCGAGGTCGTGACCCCGGCCTTGACGAGTTCCAGATGGCGCTTCGGCGTGCCTTCGTTATCGAAGGGCACGTACAGGGCGCCGGGGTCGGTCGGCCCGTCCCAGAGGCAGAACTCCTCGTCGAACTGCTGCTCGCCGAGTTCGGCGAAGGACATACCTTCCTCTGCCATCTTGCCGTTGAAACCGTAGACGTTGAGGAAGATCGCGATCGTCGCCGCAGCCTCTGGTGCGAGGACGACCCGATACTCTCCCGGCTTCGCGTCGAACGCGCCAACCGAGTCTCGTGCTCGCTGAGCGGCGAGCGATCCGACGGCTCCGGCATCGATTCCGGAGAGCGCCTTCCCCGCTGCGTGGCCCGAACCTGCCGAAGAAGACGTCTGGTGGATGCCGTCCACGACAGCAGTCGTGAACCGACCATGCACCCGACGCCCGGCTGAGTTGCCATACGCGTGGTGCCGTGCCTCGGTCTGGCAGAAGCCGGCTCCGAGCAGACCTTCCCCTGCATCAACGAATGCCTTCACGGCTTCAGCACGAGCCATCGGATCTGCATCTGCTGTGTCAGCGTCCCAGTTGTCGGCCGCGATCACCTCGGTGGGACCGCCCATACCTGCCCAGTCCTCATCGACCGGCTGGGATCCGGCGGTCTCGATGGTTGCATCCACGAACCGTGCAAGGGCATCGGGTGTGGTGCCGGTTGTCGTAGAGCTGGCAACCCTGCCCCCGACCTCCACCTTGAGGGTCAACTGTTCGACGTCCTCCGAGACGTTCTGATGGATGAACGAGTTGGCGAAACGAGTGAGCGAATGCGTGCCGACGTCGGCAGTGACCTCCGCTTCACAACGGTCTCCGACCATCTCAAGGGTTTCATTGACGAGGTTCTGTCCGCGGTTCATGCCTTCACCCCCACCCGTACGTTGGAGAACCGACCCGGCGAGGCCGAGTGTCCTGTGTGCGCGACCTGCATCGGTTGTCCTTTCCCACAGTTCGGTGTGCCCCAGTGCACCCATTCCGATTCACCGGCAAGGCGGTCGAGCGTGCCCCAGAACTGGGGCGTGATCCCGGTGTACGTGGGGTTCTTCAACATCTTGCCGAGCTTGCCGTTCTTGACTTCCCAGGCAATCTCGGTACCGAACTGGAAGTTGAGGCGCTTGTCATCGATCGACCAGGACCGGTTCGTCGACATGTACACACCGTCCTCAGTGTCCGAGATGATGTCGTCGAGCGTGCCCTCTCCGGGGAGGAGCCCAACATTGGTCATGCGCACCATCGGTAGGCGGTTGTAGCCGTCGCCCCGCACCATGCCTCCCGGCGGCAGGCCCGCCATGGCTGCCGAGTCCCTGCCCGAGAGCACACCCACCCACGTGCCGTTCTTGACGATGTCGACCCGTTGGGCCGGTGTGCCTTCGTCGTCGTAGCCGAAGGTACCGAGCGCTCCGGGGAGGGTTGCGTCTGCGGTGATGTTCATGAGATCCGATCCGTACCGATGCGTGTGCAGCCTCTCCAGTTCGAGGTGGCTCGTGCCGGCGAACGCTGCTTCCCATCCGAGGATGCGGTCAAGCTCGATGGCGTGGCCGACCGACTCGTGGATCTGGAGCGCCAGCTGGGAGCCTTCGAGGATGAGGTTCGTCTCGCTCTCTTCCATCTCGTCGGCGGTGAGGAGCGCTACGGCCTGCTCTGCGATCCGCTGTGCGTTGCCCTCGTAGTCCCATTTGCGAACGGTCTCGAACCCGCCGGTCTCGTACTGGCCGAAGGACTGGGGATAGGAGCGACGCTGTGTCTCTGCCTCGCCGATCGCTGTCGCGTCGTAGCCGCCGCCGGATTCGACGATGTGTTGGTGGATACGGTGCCCCTGAGAGGACACGAACCACTTGTTGGTGTCATAGAAGGTGAGGTTGCCTGTTGCAATGGCGACACCGTCGACGCCCTGCATCGTCTTGGTTACATTGACGAGAAGGTCGACCTTCTCGGACGTGGAGACGGCGAAGGGGTCCTCGTCGTACGGCGTTTCCCAGGAGTCCTGGCTCACGGGAACGTCCGCGAACTCCATGGGTGGCCCGGATACAAGGCCTGAGGCTCGGGCGATTGCGGCGGCACGTTCCCCGGCGGCGCGGATGCTCGCGTTGGTGAGATCGGCGGTGGCAGCAAAGCCCCATGAGGAGCCGATCAGTGCACGGACCCCGACACCGATGGCCTCATCCCTGTCCATCTGGTCGAGGTTCTGGTTCCGGACGTTGATCGTCTCGGTCTTCGAGATGACGACCCGTGCGTCTGCGTAGGCAGCGCCTGCATCGAGTGCACCCTGCACAGCTAGTCCTGCTTCATCGAACAAGAGTCCTCCAAGGTCGGTAGACGGCTCACGGTAAACGGTAGCCGGTCAACGGCTCACAGGGTCGAACGAAACGCGACTACGTGCTCCGCACGACAACGCCGGATGCGAGATCTGCGGAGATGTGGACAGCCCCTTGCGTCCCGGTAACGAGGACCGATCCGTCGGCACCGGTCGCTGTAACGGTGATCTGTGCACCCTCATCAATGCCCTGGGTCCGCAGGAACCCCTCGCTCGCGGCGTCGACGGACACGACCACGCACTGCTCCCCCACGCCCATGTCGGCCAGCGGGGTTCCGGACGGTTGGCGGGGACCGCTTCGTTGTGGGATCGGTTTGCCGGTCGGGCCCGTTGCAGGGTCTCCGAGGAATGCTGCAAGGCGATCAGCCACCATGTCCGGGGTGACATGCTCCATGTCACAGGCCACCTCGTCCGCCTTGGCAGGTGAGAGTCCGAGATGATCCGCGAGGAACCGGCCCCAGAGTCGTCGGGACCGCAGCACGGTGTTCGCTAATTCATCGCCGGACCCGGTGAGCGTCACGCCCTTGTACGGCTCGTAGGTCACGAGCTCAGCGGCTTCGAGCTTCTTGATCATCTGGTTCGCCGAAACAGCGGAGACCTCGAGGGCGCCGGATATGTCCGATACGGGCACCGGTGGGCCCACGCCGTCCTCGACAGCACGGGCGACCGTGATGAGATACATCTCTTCGGCTTCGGATGTGACGTGGTGATCAGTCATCACTGAGAGCTTATCGTGCCGACTACTTCCGAACGACCGAGCCGATCGGGATCTCGATCTGTTCCCCCGCTTCGGTTACCACGGAGACCTCGAACAGGATCGTGACTCCCGTGGCAGCGTTTGACTCGCTGAGAGGCTCCCCGACCCTGACGAGCTGTGTCTCACCATCCGGGTTCCACAACGGAGCCAGCGGGCGGGTCGGCTGACCGAAACCGGGGGGCACTGCGTGCGGTTCGACGAGTGACAGCGGGAATTCGACGCCGTCGTAGGTCACCGTGACCGCGACCTTGGCTGAGATGCCGTCTTCGAGGTGCCACCACATGGCCCCGTAGCCGTTACCGAACTCGACCTCGTCGATGACGACTGTGCCGCCGTCTACGGCGATGCGATGGTTCTGCAGCGTTCCGGGTACCTCAGGTGACAGGGTGACGGTGTCGGTCGTGGTCCGGACCACGCCGGGCAGGGTTGCGATCGCTGTGGCATTGTCGATATCGAACACAGGTCCGATCTCCACTGCAACACCGCCAAGCGCACCCTTGGCCGCTACCTGGTGGGACATGACGGGATCCGTGCCGGTGGACTGCACCGTCCACGACGCCACTTCGACAGGAGCCGTCACGGACACATCCGCACCGCCCTTGGTTGCCGACGACACGTACATCAGCGTGCCCTCCGGTGACACGTCGACAACGTCTGCACGCAGTGCAACGTTCTCCCCTACCTCGACGTAGCCCGCCGGGTACGAAGCGGAGGCAACGGGTTGTTGAGCAACGGGTGTCGTCGATGTACTCGTCGAATCCTCCGTCGGGCCGGACACGACGGCGAACAGCACGTAGGCCGCCATCACGAGTGCCCCAACGATCGCTGCGCCGACCGGCAGTTTCCACGGCATCTCCTCGGGATCTGTCGGGTCCTTGTCGTAGGGCGATTTGAGAAGCTCGGTGAACTCGGTGTCGCTCATCCGAACCTCCCGATCGCAACCTCGTAGCTGCCTTCCAACTCGATCCACTGGTTGCCGGTGATCCTGAATGACATCGATACGGGACGCTCCTCACCGATCCACGTGAAGTTCATCCGGGGCCGTCCCTCGGCCTCGAACACGGCGGAGCGCCATCCCGGCCCGACTCCGGTTGCGCTGAACATGTACTGATACGCCTCGTCCGCTTTGAACTCCACCTGGACGATCCATGATCCGCCTTGATCGGAGACGTTCAGGAGTTCAGCAGTGACACCGTCGATCACCTCGACGGTTGGTTCTGCCTCCGACAGGTGGAACACGGCGTCGAGCGGGAAGGACATGAGCGGGTCGATGACGTGAACTGCGGTGATGGCGTCCCTTGTGACCCCTTCGGGAAGGTCGAACCGTGCAACACGCACATCAGGTCTTGCCGGCCCTCCCTCGATGGTCTGGGTCTCGGTGGTGAGCTCCCAGGTGGGTGCATAGATGAAGTGCAGGTCCTCGTGGGGGAACTCCAACAAATCGCCGCGCACGAAGTATTGGATCGGCGGAATACCCGACCGGGGAGCGAGCGAGACGAGTTCGTACTCGATGGCGAAGTCGGTCCCGGAGGCGCGCACCGATGTCGGAACGAGCGCTGTCGATGCGATCAACGTCTCGTTCGGGTCGACGAAGTATTCGACGGGCGGCAACGTTGTTGACGACACGTTCTCAGGAGGAAGCGATGTGGCGTCTTCATCGGTGCGCACCTCTTCGATGACGCGCACACCGATGGATGCAGCAGCGAGCATCCCGATGAGGAAGCCGATGATCGTGAGAGCAATGGTCCGTCTGTTCACAGCGCCAGAGGCTACGCCGCTCCCGTTCTTGCGTAACTGGTAGCCGCTGGTCCGACCACCAGTTACGCAAGAACGGATAGGGTGTCGCCATGCATGAACTGATCGGGACCTGGAAACTGATCGACTGGACGGTCGAGATGGAGGGCGGACGCGTCATCAAGCCGTTCCGTGGCAGAGCGACGGGTCTGCTCACCTATACCGATGAGGGGCGGATGATCGCCTCGCTCATGCGTACCGACCGCGAATCCATCGGCACGCGGTCATTCGCCGAGGCCAAGGCCCTTGAGCGGGCATCCGCAGCAGCCGGGTATCTGTCGTATGCAGGCACCTTCGAAGTCATCGGCGACCAGGTCCATCACCATGTCGAACTCAGCCTCTTCCCCGACTGGGTCGGGGGCACACAGATCCGTCACATCGAGTGGATCGCAAACGATGACGGAACAACCGACCTCGAGCTCTCGACCGCACACGAGCCGGAGGAACGGTCTGCGGTCAACCGGCTGCGGTGGCATCGGATCACGGAGGAACGATGACCAGGACACTCGCTGACTGGACCGAGGCAGCAGCCGAGGTCGACGCACCCGATCAGCTCTTCATCAACGGAGAGCGTGTCGACAGCGCCTCCGGAAAACGTTTCGCAGCAGTGAACCCGGCCACCGGCGACACGATCGCCGATGTCGCCCTTGGCGATGCACAGGACATCGACGTTGCCGTCAAGGCTGCCCGGGCTGCGTTCGATGATGGTCGGTGGGCCGGACGCAGTCCGCGCGAACGGGGGCAGATCCTCATCGAGCTCGCAGGACTCATCGAGGCCAACAGCGAGGAACTCCAACTGCTCGAGACCCTCGACGTGGGCAAGCCGATCCGGTATTCGGGGCGTGTCGATGTCAGCCAGACCGTCAACACGTATGCCTGGTACGGAGAAGCTGCAGACAAGCTCTACGGAGAGATCGCACCGACCGGGCCAAACGCCCTCGGGCTGATCTCTCGTGAGCCGCTCGGTGTCGTCGGTGCCGTCACCCCCTGGAACTTCCCGATGATGATGAACTCATGGAAGCTCGCCCCCGCCCTCATGGCAGGCAACTCGGTCGTGCTGAAACCCGCGGAGCAATCGCCACTGAGCGCCCTGCGTATCGCTGAGTTGGCGGTCGAAGCCGGGGTACCGCCCGGCGTGCTCAACGTCGTCCCCGGATACGGAGAAACCGCCGGACGGGCACTGGGGCTGCACCCGTTCGTCGATGGCATCACGTTCACCGGGTCGACGGAAGTCGGCAAGATGTTCCTCGAGTACTCGGCCCGGTCCAACATGAAGCGCGTCTCTGCCGAGACCGGCGGCAAGACACCGAACATCATCTTCGCCGACGCCCCGGACATCGACTTCGCCATCGGTGCTGTCGGCTTCTCCATCTTCTGGAACACGGGCGAGATGTGCCTGGCAGGTTCACGGCTCCTCGTTGAGCGCTCCATCTATGACGACGTTGTCGACAAGGTCGGTGCAATGTCCGGGTCATGGGCACCCGGCGATCCGCTCGACCCGGCCACGAAGGCTGGCCCTGTCGTTGACAACACACAGCTCGACAAGGTGATGGGCTACATAGAGCGCGGATCCGCCGAGGGTGCGCGCCTCGTTGCGGGCGGACAGCGCACGATGACCGACACCGGCGGCTACTTCGTCGAGCCCACCGTGTTCGCTGATGTTCGCAACGACATGGCGATCGCACGCGACGAGATCTTCGG
>JBDLJV010000031.1:0-17213 GCA_039714175.1 Actinomycetota bacterium | reverse complement strand
GCGCCAGATATCGTCGGCTTCCGTGACAGGAATCGAGCCTGCGCTCCCGAAGTCGAGGGTGTCGCCGCCGACTGTCCCGATCCTCCGATGAGGAGCCGTCGTATCGAGCTTGTCGCCGTGCCCCATCACGACAAAGCGCAGCGGTGTCTCGTCGAAGAGCTCAGGCCCGGTGACTCCCTCGACCGTCATGCCGTGGCCCGATTTGATGGCGATTTCGGCGAGTGAGACGGCGAGGCCGCCCGTCGAGATGTCATGGAGGACCGGCGCGGTGAAGGCGAGATCGACAGCAGCATCGATGACCGTTCGAGCAACTTCGGGGTCAGCATCAGCGGGCCGTCCACCGAGGTTGCTGTTGATGATCCGGTCATATGCAGAAGCCGCGAAGTCATCCTGTGCGTCGGGCCCCACGAGCCATATCGACATGCCGCACTCCGCTCGGTCGAGACGCGGCGGTTTGGTTGGCATGGGGTCGCAGAAGCCGAGCATGCCGACGACCGGTGCTGGATAGATGTCAACGCCATCCGTCTGGTTGTAGAACGACACGTTGCCGCCCACAACAGGGACGTTGAGCTCCTCGCAGGCCGCAGCCATGCCGTCGACCGTCTCGATGAACTGCCACATGATCCCCGGCACTTCGGGGTTGCCGAAATTCAGGTTGTCCACGAGGGCGTACGGCGCTGCCCCGGTGACGGCGACATTGAGCGCGGATTCGTACACGATTCGAGTGGCGCCCCTGCGCGGATCGAGGTAGGTGCGGAGAGCGTCGCCGTCCGTTGAGACCGCCATTGCCTTGTTCGTTCCCTTGATGCGGAGCAGCGACCCGTCATGGCCGGGTTCGATGATCGTGTTGAGGAACAGCATGTGGTCGTACTGGCGAGAGATCCAGGTGCGGTCCCCGATGGCCGGATCGTCGAGCAGGACGCGCAGGACCTCTCCGGCATCGAGGTCTTCCGGTACCTGCGCCTCCCTTGCCCATGCCTCGTCGAGGTAGTCGGGTCGCTCGGACGGGCGGTTGTACTTCGGAGCATCGTCGGCCAGTGACGCCGCGGGGACCTCCCCGACCAACTCGCCCTTCGAGAAGATGGTGAGGTCGGGACCCTCCTTGATGGTGCCGATGGTCGATGCCTCGATCTCCCACTTGTCGGCAATGGCGAGCACCTCGGCTTCGTTCTCCGGCGTCACGACCGCAAGCATTCGCTCCTGGGACTCAGACATGAGGATCTCGCCCGGGTTCATGTCGTGCTCGCGTAGATGCACCCGGTCGAGGTCGACATCCATCCCCATGCCGCCGTTGCCAGCCACCTCCGAAGTCGCACAGGAGATCCCGGCCGCGCCGAGATCCTGGATCGCAACGACGAGCGCTTTGTCGTAGAGCTCCAGGCACGCTTCTATGAGCTTCTTCTCCTCGAACGGATCGCCGACCTGCACGTTGGGGCGCTTCTCTTCATCGCCCTCTTCGAATGACGCCGAGGCGAGGATCGACGCGCCTCCGATGCCGTCACGGCCTGTCGCGTTGCCCAGCAGGATCGCGAGGTTGCCTTCCCCTGAGGCGCCCGAGAGCACGAGCTGTTCCTTCTTGAGGATGCCGAGTGCCATCACGTTGACGAGGGGGTTCTTGGAGAATCGGTCGGCGAATTCGATCTCGCCGCCGAGCGTCGGGACACCAACGGCGTTGCCGTATCCAGCAATACCAGAGACGACACCTTCGAGCAGGTAGCGGTTGTGCGGTTCATCGAGCGGGCCGAATCGGAGCGGATCCCATACGGCAATCGGGCGTGCGCCCATCGTGAAGACGTCTCGCAGGATGCCGCCGACACCTGTGGCAGCTCCCTGATACGGCTCGACATAGGACGGGTGGTTGTGGCTCTCGATGCGTAGGGCAGCCAACCAGCCGTCGCCGAGGTCAACAACGCCGGCATTCTCGCCCGGTCCAACAACGACCCATGGCTGGTCACTCGTGAATCGGCCGAGGTGGGCGCGAGATGACTTGTATGAGCAGTGTTCGGACCACATCACCGAGTACATGGCCAATTCGGCCGCCAGCGGTTCACGGCCGAGGATGCGGATGACGTCCTCGTACTCGGCGTCAGTCATCCCGAGGGCAATGTGGTCAGGCACGTCCTTGGTGGTCATGCGCGCGCCAACTCTGTTGAGGCGACGAATGATTCGATGAGCACCATGCCGTCGGCCGATCCGAGGATTTCCTCGGATGCCCGTTCGGGGTGTGGCATGAGTCCGGCGATGTTACGGGCGCCGTTCGTGATCCCGGCGATGCTGTTGGTGGACCCGTTCGGATTGGTTGACCCGTCGACGGTGCCCTGAGCGTCGGAATACCTGAGGATGATGTCCCCCTCGGCTTCGATGTGGTCGATGTCGTCAGCCACGTAGTTGCCTTCATATGAGTTGAGGGGGATCTCGAGGACCTGGCCAACAGTTGCTGCCCGGGTCAGGACACTGTCGGTGGACTCGACGCGCAGGTGAACCGGTTCGCAGATGAACTTCAGATCCCGGTTTGCGATGAGTGCACCGGGGAGGAGCCCGGCCTCGGTGAGGATCTGGAATCCGTTGCAGATGCCAATCGTCGGAACGCCTTCGGTGGCGAGGCGAGCCACCTCGTCCATGATCGGGGAGAAGCGTGCAATGGCGCCGGTACGGAGGTAGTCGCCGTGGGCGAATCCACCGGGGAGCACGATGCCGGCGGCTCCTGAGAGATCCGTGTCACGATGCCACACCATCTCCGGCTCGGCGCCAGCGAGCTTGAGGGCGTGGACGATGTCGAGTTCGCAGTTGGTGCCGGGGTAGACCACGACAGCGATCTTCACGTCGCCGCCTCGATGGAGTAGCTCTCCATGACGGGATTGGCGAGGAGCTTCTCACACATGGCGGCAACCTGTTCCCTGGCAGCGTCCTGGGTCTCAGCCCGGACATCGACGGTGATTGTTCGCCCGAACGACACATGGCTCACATCATCGAATCCGAGGTCGTTGAGGGCCTTCTTGGTGGTTGTGCCCTCCGGGTCCGAGAGACCGGGCTTACGAGCGATGGACACAACGAACGAATAGGTCACTTCGCTCCCATTCGCGTCAGGTAGTCGGTGAACCTGTCCCCGGTAAGGAGTTCGTATGCCTCGATGTAGCGGTTCGAGGTCTCCTGGGTCACGTCGCGTGGCATCGGCGGTGCCGGCGGGGTCTTGTCCCAGCCATCCTGTTCCTCGAGCCAGTCGCGCACCGGCTGCTTGTCGAACGACGGCATGGTTGCTCCCGGAGCCCATGCATCGGCGGGCCAGTAGCGAGATGAGTCCGGTGTGAGGACTTCGTCGATGAGGATGATCTCATCACCGACCATCCCGAATTCGAATTTGGTGTCGGCGAGGATGATGCCTCGTTTCGCCGCGTACTCGGCACCGGTGACGTAGATATCCATACTGAGGGCCTTGAGCTTCTCGTAGAGCTCGTTTCCGACGAACTCACGGGCTTCAGCTTCAGTCAGATTCTCGTCGTGACCACTCTCGGCCTTCGTGGCAGGAGTGAAGATGGGTTCGGGGAGCTTGCTCGCCATGTCAAGACCGTCAGGAAGGTGCTCAGTGGTGGGCCCACCACCAGAGGAGTACTCCTTCCAGGATGATCCGTAGAGGTATCCACGTACGACGCACTCCATCGGGATCACCTCGGCAGCATGGACAAGCATTGCTCTTCCTGCATATGCGCTCTGCTGTTCTGGTGTGAGGAAGTCCATCGTGGACGTGTCAGCGGAGATGAGGTGGTGCGGGGTGTCGAGGATGTCGAACCAGTGGATCGACACACCGGTGAGTACCTGCCCCTTGTGCGGAATGTCCTCACCGAGGACGACATCGAAAGCAGAGATGCGGTCGGACGCGATGATGAGCAGACGCTCAGCGTCAACGCGGAATATCTCTCGCACCTTGCCCGAACCGAGGTGTTCCATGCCCGTCACGGGCGGGATAGTAGCGGGCACAGGCGATCTCGATTCGGTACTCTCCTCCGCCATGCAGGGAGAGGCACAACCATGGGGCGAGTTCGCCACGCCGTTTGAGGCGTTGGATGGAGAAGCACGCATCAGGTCGATCGTTGATCGGTTCTACGACATCATCGATGCCGATGCACCGGGGCTGCGAGCCATGCTGCCTACCAATGACTCCGTGTCGCGCGACAAGCTTCACGCGTACCTGGTCGAATGGTCCGGCGGCCCTGCGCTGTACACCCCTGACCGCGGCCACCCGAAGATGCGTATGCGCCACCTGCCATTCGAGATCGGCGCAACCGAGGTTGACGAGTGGTTGCGATGCTTCAACCAGTCCCTCGACGAGAACGACGTCACCGGCCCCATCCGCGAGTTCCTCGACGCACGTATCGGTGCCCTCGCCGTCCACATGCAGAACAAGCCCTAACCGTTCTTGCGTAACTGGTAGCCGCCCGTGCGGCTACCAGTTACGCAAGAACCGAGGGGGTTCCAACGGTGCCCGGGTTTTGGCATGGTGTCGGCATGTGGAACGAGGCAGATGCGATTGCGGCACGTGTCGCAGAAGCCCAGTTGGGCCTGATTCATCGGCGTGATCTACGCGATAGCGGTATCAGCGATGCGGCGATCCAGCGGAGACTCTGCAAGGGGCTTCTCGTGCGAAGGCGCCCGGGCGTCTATGCCTATGCAGGGACACCTGAGTTCGCTCGCCAGCGGATACTTGCCGACATCCTCTCGATCGATAGCGATGCACTGCTCTCCCACAACTCGGCGGCGCATGAGTGGAAGCTCATCAGCATGTCGCCGAGAGTTCCACACGTGGTCGTGCGGAGATGGAATCGGGAGCACCGTTCGAGCTGCTTGGTGCACGAGTCCCTCGATCTCATCCCCGCGGATCGCTCAGCCGTCGACGGCCTGCCCATAACATCAGCTGTTCGGACGGTTGTCGACCTAGGCGCAACGAGTCCATGGCTGGTTGAGAGGGCGTTGGGCACTGGCCTCAGGCTTGAGCTGTTCACCGTCGAGCAGGTCCAGAAGTTCGTGAAACGTGTTGCCCGAAGAGGCCGTCGCGGAGTCGGTGTCATCAGGCCCTTGCTCGACCTGCACAATTCGATCCAGGGCAGGACGGAGAGCGTTCTCGAAGATCGCTTCCTCAGGGTTCTCTTTGAGAGCGAAATCGAGTTGCCGGAACTCCAGTTCGAAGTTTTCGACAACGCGGGTCTTTTCGTATGCCGAGCCGATTTCGCATATCCGCGTCGCGGAGTGCTCATTGAACTCGACGGTCGATCGTATCACTCGGATTCAGTGGCGTTCCAGCGTGATCGCGACAAACAGAATCGTACGCAGGAACTCGGTTGGACAACGCTCCGATTTACCTGGGACGATGTTCACCGGCGCCCGGACCACGTCGCGGCAACAGTCCTCGCCGTTCTTGCGTAACTGGTAGCCGCCCGTGCGGCTACCAGTTACGCAAGAACAGCAGCGGTGAGGCGGTCGAAGACGACGGTGGTGTTGCGGAGTGCGCGCTCAGGTGTGAAGCAGGCGGCGAGGGTTTGCTCGTCGAGGACGACATCGCTGTCGGCGAGCAGGTGCTCGAACAGCGTTCCTTCTCCGTCCCAGGTGGCCATCGCGTTGCGCTGAACGATGCGGTACGCCTCGTCACGGGTCAAACCGCCGTCGACGAGTTCCAGGAGAACCGCTTGGGAGTACACGAGGCCCCGGGTTGACTCGAGGTTCGAGAGCATGCGGGCCTCGTCAACGACGAGGTTCTCGACAAGACGCTGCATCCGGGCCAGCGCGTAGTGGAGGATGATCGTTGCATCGGGAAGGGCAACGCGCTCAACCGATGAATGGGAGATGTCCCGTTCATGCCACAACGCCACGTTCTCGAGTCCGGCCGAGGCATACCCACGAAGAAGCCGGGACACGCCGGTGAGGTTCTCGGACGCGATCGGATTCCGCTTGTGCGGCATGGCCGACGACCCCTTCTGCCCCTTGCCGAACGACTCTCGGGCTTCACCGACCTCTGACCGCTGGAGATGTCTGATCTCCGTTGCGAACCGTTCGATCGTCGATCCGATGAGGGCGAGCACGGACAGGAAGTGGGCGTGGCGATCCCGCGGAATCACCTGTGTGGAAGCTGGCTCGATGTTCAGCCCGAGCCTCTGACAGACGTACTGCTCCACGTCGGGTGGAGTGTGTGCGTAGGTGCCGACGGCACCGGAGATCTTTCCGAACGAGACACCATTGACGGCATCGACGAGGCGCTCATGGTCACGTTCCACTTCCAGTGCCCAGTTGGCCAGTTTCAGGCCGAAGGATGTCGGCTCGGCCCAGATCCCGTGCGTTCGTCCGATCATCGGCACATCGCGGTATTCGAAGGCCCTGTCCTTGATCGTCTCGAACAGCTGGGCGACGGCCTCGAGCAGAAGCTCGCCGGACTCCTTCAGCAACACTCCCAGTGAAGTGTCGAGAACGTCCGAGGATGTCAAGCCGTAGTGAATCCATTCGCCTCCCTCTCCCACGGACTCGGCCAGCAGATCCACGAACGCGGCCACATCGTGATGTGTGACAGCTTCGCGCTCCTTCCACGCGACCGGATCGACTTCGGGGGATCGGCGGGCAGCCGCTCCAGCGTCTGAGGGGGCGACGCCCAGCTCAGCCCACGCCTCGACCACGAGGATCTCGACCTCACGCCAGACAGCGAGCTTCCGCTGTTCGGACCAGACCGCAGCCATCGCTGGCGTTGAGTAGCGTTCGATCATCCCTTGAGGCCCTGCCGGTATGCGTCGAGTTTGTCAGCGACATCGGCATCGGAAACCGAGAGGATGGCTGCGGCAAGGTACCCGGCGTTTGCCGAACTATCGATGGCTACGGTCGCCACCGGAATGCCCGTTGGCATCTGAACCGTCGAGTAAAGAGCGTCCACGCCACCAAGCCCGCCCGCAGCGACGGGGATGCCGATGACAGGGAGCGTTGAATGCGCTGCGACGGCACCAGCGAGATGAGCCGCTTTGCCTGCACCGCAGATGATGACGCCGAATCCGTTCTGACGTGCCGCTGATGCGAAGGCCGCAACCTTCTCGGGAGTGCGATGCGCAGACATGACATGCACCTCGTGCTCGATCTCGAACTCGTCGAGGACCTGGCCACATGCCTCCATCTTCGGCATGTCCTTCTCGGATCCCATCAGGATCGCAACCTTCATGTTTCCCTGCATTCCTATCGGCCTTCCTCCGCGGCGATGTCGCTGCGGAACTGCTTCCCTGTGAACTGAATCGCTGATGCGGCGTCGTAGGCGCGCTGTCGAGCTTCAGACAGACTATCTCCGAGACCGACGACGTTGAGCACTCGCCCTCCGGCGGAAACGAGTCCGTCGGCGGTCCGGTCGGTTCCGGCATGGAACACGATGACATCCTCGATCGTGTGCAGCCCGGAGATCTCGAGTCCTTTGATCGGCGAATCCGGGTAGCCGGGAGCGGCGAGCACGACATCCACCGCAGCACGGTCAGACCACGTGACCTGATGACCCCGGATGCCCTCGGTCGCAGCTGCCTTGAGTACAGTCAGGAGATCCGAGGTGATACGTGGCATCAGCACCTCCGTCTCGGGGTCACCGAGCCGGCAGTTGAACTCAAGGACCTTCGGTCCGTCAGCCGTCAGCATGAGTCCGACATAGAGGAACCCGGTGTAGTCGATACCGCGCGACGCAAGCTCTGCGAGCGTTGGCAGCGCAACGCGGACGGTTGTCCAATCAACGAGATCCTCATCGATGTCCGCAACCGGCGAGTAGCAGCCCATGCCGCCCGTGTTGGGCCCCTCGTCGTTGTCCAGGAGACGTTTGTAGTCCCTGGCCGGCTGGAGCGGAATAGCCTCCCCGTCGGCGCATATGTAGAAGATGGACACCTCTGGCCCATCGAGGTGATCCTCGACCACGACCGACGAACCCGCTTCACCGAACCTGCCGCCGAGGCAGTCGTCCACCCAGTCGATGGCGGCTTCGAGTGAGCCGGTGACAAGCACTCCCTTTCCGGCTGCAAGTCCGTCTGCCTTGACCACATACGGACCTGGCGTTTCCTCGAGATGGATGACCGCTGCTTCGCGGTCCACGAATGATGCTGATCTGGCGGTGGGCACCTCGGCCGCAGCCATGATCTCCTTGGCAAAGGACTTGGACGATTCCAGTTGAGCTGCTGCTTGGATCGGTCCGAACACCGGAATGCGTTCGGTGATCAGCGCATCGGCGACACCCGCGGCGAGCGGCGCCTCCGGACCGACGATGACAAGATCGACGCCCTTCTCCCTACACAGGGCGGCTACGGCTGCTCCATCGTTTGGATCGACATCAGGCACAACGTCGCCGAGTTCGTCCAGGCCGGGATTGCCGGGGCACGAGATGAGCCGGTCGAGCATCGGGCTCTGTGCCAGTTTCCAACCAATGGCATGCTCCCTGCCGCCGCTGCCGAGGAGAAGGACACGCACGGTTCAGCCCTTCGTCAGTGTTGCTTTGCGACCGGGCCCAACCGACACAGTACGGATCGGGACACCTGAGAGTTCCTCGATGCGTTCCACGTACTTGCGAGCAGCGGGGGGGAGATCCTCGTATTCGGTGACCATCGTGATGTCGTCGCCCCAACCCTCGTGCTCCTCATACACCGGAGTGCACTTGTAGAGGACTCGCTGTTGGCGTGGCATCTCGGTGAAGACCTCACCTTCGGCCTCGTACGCTGTGGCGATCTTGATCGTGTCGAAGTGTGAGAGCACATCGAGCTTCGTCAGGGCGATCTCCGTGAGCCCGTTCACCCTCGCTGCATACCTCAGGGCGACCATGTCGAGCCAGCCGCACCGACGTCTGCGCCCGGTCACGACACCGTACTCACCGCCGATGTCGATCAGGCGGTCACCGATCTCGTTGGTCTGCTCCGTAGGGAAGGGTCCTGTGCCGACGCGAGAGATGTAGGCCTTCGCCACGCCGATGACCTCGTCGATCATCTTCGGTCCGATGCCGATACCGACCGGTGCACCACCTGCAGTCGGGTTCGAGGAAGTGACGAACGGGTAGGTTCCGTGGTCGATGTCGAGCAGTGTGCCTTGACCTCCCTCGAACAAGACCTGCTTGCCTTCCTTGAGCCCCTCCCATACAAGGAGGGACGCGTCGGTCACGTATGGTTCGAGTCGTTGAGCGTAGTCGAGGTATTCCTCAGCGATCTCCTCGAAGTCGAGTGGGAGCTGGTTGTAGATCCTGACGAGTTGCTGGTTCTTCATCTTGAGGACCTCAGCGAGTTTTTCCCTGAAGATCTTCTCGTCGAAGAGGTCCTGAACCCTGATCCCGCGGCGGGAGTACTTGTCGGTGTAGGCCGGACCGATGCCTCTCTTTGTGGTTCCGATCATCGACTTACCGAGATAGCGCTCGATCACCGCGTCGAGTTTCCGGTGGTAGGGCATGATGAGGTGTGCGTTCGCTGAGATGCGCACTCGTGAGGGGTCGATGTGCTTGCGCTTGAGCGTCTCCATCTCCTCGAAGAACCACTTCGGGTCCACGACCACGCCATTGCCGATCACCGGTGTCACGGTCGGGTAGAGGACGCCGGACGGGATGAGGCTCAGGGCGAATTTCTGGTCGCCGGTGACAATCGTATGTCCGGCGTTGTTACCGCCCTGGTATCGGACAACGATGTCAGCTTTCTCCGACAGCAGATCGGTGATCTTGCCCTTGCCTTCGTCGCCCCATTGGGCACCCAGAATTACTGACGCGGGCATGGCTCTTCCTCCAAATCGCTGCCTCGCGCCGCAGTGTAGATGGAGGCGGGTTGGCGCGGATTGAGCTCGAAGGGTTGCCAGCAGGAACGAGAAGTGGCTAGGTTGCACCCATTCGATCCCTGGATCGACGTCGGCGGGCCACCCCGTCGAATAATTTCGTACTAGCAAATGGAGGAGAAGTATCAGCATGCTTAAGAGACTTGCTGTGCTCTTTGCTGTTCTCGCACTCGTAGCCGCAGCTTGCGGTGGCGGTGAGAGCAGTGATACCACAACCACGGTCGCCGACGGCGGCGGTGAGGATTCCGGTCAAGAGACCGGTGGAAGCACCCTTGAAACAGTGAAGGCTCGTGGAGAGCTCATCTGTGGTGTTTCTGGATCTGCGATCGGTTTCTCGGAGACCGATTCCGAAGGTAACGCAACCGGCTTCGACGCGGACTACTGCCGCGCAGTCGCTGCTGCAGTTCTCGGCGACGCGAACGCTGTTCAGTTCAAGGACCTCACTGCCGCTGAGCGGTTCGAGGCTCTCAAGAACAACGCAGTCGACGTGCTCATCAGGAACACGACCTGGACCCAGAGCCGTGATGCTGACATCGGTATGCAGTTCGTCGCTACGACGTACTACGACGGTCAGCAGCTGATGGCGAACCCGGCGAACCTGCCGAGCATCAACGATGGAAGCACACTTGCCGACATCGATGGCGCAACGGTTTGCACCAACGCGGGAACGACAACCGAGAAGAACATCACTGAGGGTGCCGAGGTCAACGGCGTGTCAATCACGCTCGAAACCGTCGAAGCGTTCCCTGAGGCGATGGAGAAGTTCCGTTCCGGTTCGTGTGACATTGTCACCACCGACGGTTCCGGACTCTTCGGTGAGCGTTCCGCTGCCATCCAGAATGGCGAAGAAGGCGCAGACGAATGGGTCATCTTCCCGGCCTCGCCGATCTCCAAGGAGCCACTTGGTCCTGTCGTTCGTCAGAACGATGACGAGTGGATGGACATCGTGCAGTGGGTTGTCTTCGCAACGTTCATCGCTGATGAAGCTGGTGTGACGAGCGCGAATGCCTCACTCGAAAGCGCACCGACGCCTGAGATCTCACGTCTCTTCGGAGGCGAAGGCGAGCTCCAGACGGCGATGGGCCTCGATGCCAGCGCATTCCTGAATGTCATCCAGCAGGTCGGAAACTACGGTGAGATTTTCGAATCGAACCTCACCGGTCCTCTGAACCTTCAGCGTGATGGCTCGTTCAACATGCAGTGGTTCGACGGTGGTCTGATCTACGCACCGCCAGCTCGATAGCCAAGAGAAGCTAACGCTGTTGAAGAGGCGCCCTTCGGGGCGCCTCTTCTGCGTCAGCGGTAAGAGATGCGGCTGTGCCGCATCGACAAGAGTTCGCCTTTGGCGAACGACCAGAGATGCCCTGTGGGCATCGTCCAGAGATACGGCTGTGCCGTATCGACGGGAGTTGTCGGCTGGGCCTTCATCGACAAGAGTTCGCCTTGCGAATCGATGAGGAGCGGGGGTATTCAACCGATGTCCTGCTTGTGATATCTGTGTGTTGTGAAACGCATAGAGGAGCTCCGAGTGTGGAAACGGTCATCGCGACTCGTCCATGCTTGCTACGGCATCGCTGACGCGCTGCCTGACTACGAGAAGTTCGGCTTGGCATCACAGATCTGTCGAGCGGCTGTCTCCATCCCGAGCAATGTGGCGGAAGGCGCTGGTCGCGCGTCCGACAAGGAGTTCGCGCGATTTGTGAATATCGCCTTCGCATCGGCCTGTGAACTCGAAACACAGTTGCGCTTGGTGGATGGATTCGGTGTTGTCGATCCCGACGTGCTCAAGCGTGTCCGAGGAGAGGCTTTGGGAGTTCGCAGAATGCTCCATGCATTGCACGCATCGCTCGTCCCTTCGAATCGCTGATCGGAGATCAGCTCCTGTCGTTCGCCTCCGGCGAACTCTCGTCGATCTGCGGAGCAGATCTCTTGTCGATTCGCTCAGCGAATCTCTGGTCGCTGGGCGTAGCCCAGCTCTTGTCGATGCCCGCAGGGCATCTCTGCCGCGACAAATCCTCCCGAATCCACCCATAGTCACTATCGCGCCAGCTATGGTGCCCGACACGAAGTAACGGAAGGCGTCCTGTGACCGTAGAGGTCAGGCAGCAAACGAAGACACCGTTGTGGCGCAACGCCACGGTTTTGAAGTGGACGGCACAGATCTTCGCGCTGTTCATGGCTATCGGGTTCTTCTACATCCTGGCGTCCACGGCGATGAGCAACTTCGAGAAGTCGGACATCTCTTTCGGCTGGCAATGGCTCTCGGATCCGACGGGTGTCCAGATCCGAGAGGGCATTGATACAAATCCGAACAGCGGGGCGCGAGCCTTGTTGGTCGGTATCGTCAACACGTTCCGCGTTGCGATCTCCGGCATCTTCGCAGCGACGATTCTCGGAACACTGATCGGTATCGGTCGACTGTCCAGCAACTGGATCGTCAACAAGATCTCAACCGTCTACATCGAGACGATTCGCAATGTCCCGCTCCTCGTCCAGATCTTCTTCTGGTCGGCTCTGGCGATCACGCTCCCACAGCTGACCGCCGACGATGTCGGCACCTATGTCTTCAAAGCGTCCAACAAGGGCTTCGCGTTCGTCTGGTTCTTCCCCGACGGCGGCTTCTGGCCGTGGCTCGTATTCGTCGTGGCCGGCATCGTGGTGGGTCGGTTCATAGCTCACAAGCGCAAGCAGCATCAGGAGACGACCGGCCAGCCTGGTCATGGTGGCCGCTACTGGATCGCCACCGTCCTGCTGTTCGCAGTTGTCGGGTGGTTCGCATGGCCGATCCTCGGATTCATGCAATCGGTCTTCACAGCGATCGAGTCGGTAGTCGATGGAATGCCCGCCATCCTGATTCCGGGAGTGGTGGCCGTTGCAGCCGTCGTCTCGGCAGCGTGGTGGATTCGGAGCTTCTTCGAGTCACGTCGGACACCTGCCGGATTCGGAAAGATGACGGACGACGACTGGTTCAGAGTCATCTTCGCTGGCGTTTCTGGAATCTTGGTTGCGATCGTCGTGCTTGTGATCGGTGGCTTCGAGATGGAGGCGACCACGGGCGAGGTCATGTCCGTTGCGGAGTTGTTCCGAACCGGCATCGGCAACTTCTTCGGCTGGCTCTCGATGTCATTCTCGACGGAGAACTACAACACCGTTATCGAGGGTGTGAGGTCCGGCGGTCCGCTCGTGTTCGAACAGCCTGTTGTTGAACTCCGAGGCGCTGGTATCGCCCAGTACGGGACAACCGGAATGGTTCTCACAATTCCGTTCTTCGCCTTGTGGACGGGCGTGACGCTCTACACAGCAGCGTTCATCGCTGAGATCGTCCGCGGCGGAATCCAGGCGGTACCGAAGGGTCAGACAGAGGCCGCCATGGCAGTGGGCCTGACCCGTGGCCAGTTGCTGCGAATGGTCATCCTCCCTCAGGCCTTCCGCATCATTCTTCCTCCGATGGGCAATCAGTACCTCAACCTTGCCAAGAACACCTCTCTTGGTTTGGCCGTCGCCTACGCAGACATCGTTGCGGTGGGTACCACGATCATGAACCAGAGTGGTCAGTCGTTGCCCGTTGTGATCGTGTGGATGGCGTTCTTCATCACGGTGAGCCTCACGATTTCGGCGATCGTCAATTACTACAACCGCAAGATGATGTTGGTGGAGCGTTGAGATGGCTGAGATGATGACATCCCCAGAACTTGAACTGGCACCAGAGCTGCCGCCGCACGGACCCGTTGTCTGGCTGAAGAACAACCTGTTCCAAACGGCAATGTCGGGTGTGATGAGTGTCCTGGCGATCCTTCTCGTGATCTTCGCCGTGAAGGGATTGCTTGGATGGGCCTTCGACGCGACCCGTCGCTGGGACGCTGTCACGTTCAACATGAAGCTGATGATGGTGCTGGCGTATCCGGGCGACCAGATGTGGCGCGTGTGGATTTCAGTCGGCATCGTGATCGTGCTCCTGGCTGCGACGTTCGCGGTCTGGAGAATCGGCGGCAAGGCCGAGCCGAGGAACGTCGGCCGAACTGCGATGGCGGTTGGCGGAGCGTTCATCTTTGCCTCCCTGCTGAGTCCGTGGTCCGCAACTGGCAAGCTGCTCTGGGTCGTTGGCGGAGCCGTTCTCCTGCTCGTCGGTTGGGCACTGCGAACGCGCATGGGCGAACGCACGAAGGAGCCGCTCATCCCTGTCCTCGGCATCGTCGTGGCTCTGTTCGGTATTGTCGTCATCGTCATGTGGACGATCACAGTTCCTTGGCCGGAGAAGGTCGATGGATCACAGGTAATCGTGCACGAGGCGATCGCCATGTCAACACGGATCCCATGGACGATCCTCTACTTCCTTGCCATAGCGGTGTATCTCGTGACCAAGCTGTTCATGGGGGATCGAGACTCCGGACGGGCGCAGTCGTGGATGATTGGACTCTGGGTGTTCAGCTTCCCGTTCATCGTGCTTGTCCTGCTCCGTGCCCCACAGGTCGATATGGGCCGTGCGGTCAGCTTCTACCTGCCACTGTTCGCTGTGTCTGCTGCCGCCGGGTGGTTCATCCTGGCTTTCGTCGGCAAGCATGCCAAGAGCGACATGAGCCGTGTCATCGGGGCCGCGCTATTGCTCCTTGCAGCGGTGTCCTTCCTGTTCCCGATGGAGTTCGTATTCCGGTTCCTCTTGCTCGGCATCGCCCTCTTCGCTCTTCTCGCACCGACGTTCGGTGGCGAGGGCGCTGGGCAGCGGTCGCTGCAGTACACATGGCTCGTGACAGCGTTGATCATCGTTCTTGCGACCTGGCTGACGCTCAACGAATCAGGTATCGACACGCCGCGGGACTCGTTCCTCGGCGGTCTGATGCTGACGCTGGTGCTTGCCATCACGTCCATTGTTCTGTCATTCCCGATTGGTGTGTTGATGGCGCTCGGTCGTACATCCACGATGCCAATTTTCAGGCTTCTCTCGACCATGTACATCGAACTCGTTCGCGGCGTGCCCCTGATCACGTGGTTGCTGGTTGCGTTCATCATGCTTCCGGTAGCTGTGCCCGAGAACATCCAGCTCACGGGCGTGATGAAGGCGTTGGGGGCGATGACATTCTTCTCGGCCGCGTACCTGGCGGAGAACGTACGTGGCGGTCTTCAGTCCATTCCGAAGGGACAGAACGAGGCAGCGAAGGCGCTTGGCATGTCAACGCTGCAGATGACCGTGTTCATCACACTGCCCCAAGCCTTGCGAGCGGTCATCCCCGCACTCGTCGGCCAGGTCATTGCCCTGTTCAAGGACACGTCGCTGGTCACGATCGTTGGACTCTTCGACTTCTTGCACATTGCACGCTCGATCATCCCCGCCCAGTCGAACCCGTTCCTCTTCAAGGGTTCGATCACCGTGACGCTGATCTTCGCAGCCATGGTCTACTGGATGTTCACTTTCACGTTCTCGCGCATCAGCCTCCGCATTGAGAAGAAGCTCGGCGTTGGCGAGCGCTAGGTCATTGGATTCATAAGGAGCCCGTATGGAGAATCAGGAGACACCACAGAGAACGCTCGGCGACCCGATCGTCGTTACCGAGGGCGTGAAGAAGTGGTTCGGTGACTTCCAGGCGCTGAAGGGTGTGAACGCGTCTGTACGCGAGCGCGAAGTGGTCGTCGTCATCGGTCCGTCAGGGTCGGGCAAGTCGACGTACATCCGGTGTATCAACCGGTTGGAAGCCCACCAAGAGGGTTCGATCATCGTTGACGGCGTTGAGCTGACCAACGACATCAAGAACATCGAGAAGATCCGTTCCGAGGTCGGGATGGTGTTCCAGCAGTTCAACCTGTTCCCCCACCTCACCGTGCTTGACAACATCACGCTTGCCCCGCAGTGGGTTCGCAAGGAACCAAAGGCCGAGGCTGAGGAGTTCGCGATGGGCCTGCTCGAAAGAGTGGGAATCCCTGAGCAGGCGAGCAAGTATCCAGGCCAGCTCTCCGGTGGTCAGCAGCAACGTGTCGCCATTGCACGCTCGCTCGCTATGAAGCCGAAGATCATGCTCTTCGATGAACCGACATCGGCGCTCGACCCCGAGATGATCAAGGAAGTGCTCGACGTGATGAAGGAACTCGCCCTCTCGGGTATGACGATGATCGTCGTCACCCACGAGATGGGGTTCGCCCGTGAGGTTGCCGACCGGGTGTTCTTCTTCGATTATGGGACGATCGTTGAAGAGGGGACACCGGAACACTTCTTCACGAACCCACAGCACGATCGCACCAAGCTGTTCTTGTCCCAGATTCTCTGACAGGCATCAGGCGTCAGGTTTCAGGCGTCAGGAGTTCGTTAGCCTCGCTGCCGCACGTATCCATGTGATTCCTAGGTGGTGAGGCATGACCGACACTCCGACTCGCTCGATCAAGAGCGTTGCTGTACTTGGCCTTGGCAAGGTTGGCTTGCTCGCCGCCGAGTTGCTGGCCGACAGCGGGTTCGTCGTTACCGGCTATGACGCCCGTACTGCTCGCCACGACCATCCGTTCGAGACAAGGACAGTGGATGTTTCCGATGGTGACGCACTCAGGACCGAGCTGGCGAGTGTGGATGCCGTGCTCTCCTGCCTCCCGTACCACCTGAATGTCGGCGTTGCCGAGGTCGCGCACGAGGTCGGGATCCACTACTTCGACCTCACCGAGGACGTTGCCACAACCAAGAGGATCCGGGATCTAGCGGAGACGTCACGGGGTTTGATGGCGCCTCAGTGTGGTCTTGCTCCGGGGTTCGTCGGCATCGTTGCGGCATCCCAGTTCGAGGTATTTGATGAGTGCCGATCCATAAGAATGCGCGTCGGGGCGCTCCCACAGCATCCTGTGGGTCTCATGGGATACGCGTTCAACTGGTCCCCGGAAGGTGTGGTCAACGAGTATCTCAACGACTGCGAAGTCATCGACCAAGGCGTGCACAAGTGGGTACCTGCAATGGCATGGGAGGAATCGATCTTCGTGGACGGTATGCGGCTCGAGGCATTCACAACGTCTGGTGGCCTTGGCACGATGTGCGAGACATACGCTGGCCGGGTCAAGAACCTCGACTACAAGACCATGCGGTATCCCGGCCACCGCAAGCTGATGAACTTCTTCTTCGACGAGCTTCTCATGCGAGATCAGAAGGAACTTGCAGGGGAGATCCTCACCCACGCGAAGCCCCCTGTAGACGATGATGTCGTCTACATCCATGTTGCGTCAGAGGGTGTGATCAACGAACAGCTCCGCAGGCATGAGTACGTTCGGGCGTTCAAGCCGCGCAATCTTGTTGGCGCGGACAGAACGGCGATCGCCTGGACGACTGCAGGTTCGGTTGTGGCGGTGATCGAGATGGTCGCAGCGAACCTACTCCCGCAGCAGGGCTTCCTCAAGCAGGAAGAGATCCCGTTCGAATCGTTCCTATCGACCAGGACCGGAAGCTTGTACGC
>JBDLJV010000030.1:0-17433 GCA_039714175.1 Actinomycetota bacterium | reverse complement strand
GGTTTCGACGATGCACCAGTATCCGGACACGGATCCATCCGGGGCGAACACCTCGGACACAACGACCGGATCTCCTTCCCACGTCGCGGGACACTCTGACGGATCCTGGACGGTGAAACTGATCCCTGAGAACAACACGAGCGCCACGCCAACGACGCCGACTGCAATCCAGAAACGCTTGAGAAACCTGAGAGAGCCCATCGGAGCAGGGTATCGCCCATAACGCGGTTGCGATTCACCCGCCGGTGTAATGGACTCTTCTATGGCTCGAAGTGCCCAATCCAGATGATCGCGCCATCACCGCCGAATCCCGCATAGATCAATTCGTCGATCGCTCCGTGTGACGTACCGCCGATGAACCCGATTCCATCTGGTTCATCGATCCCTTGAACCTCCTCCCACGCCTCACCATCGACCGAGAGCCAGATTCGTAGATGATGAGGATCTCCCTCATGGACACCTTCAAAATCAACGTATCCGAATGTTGCCCTGTAGACCGGCATTTCAGGGTCTGAGCTGGGGCGGTTCTCTTCAACGGAACCTTGTACCGGGCCGTCACTCACCTTCCACGTGAGACCGTCGGTCGACGTGAACACGCCGATTGGCGGAATCTCACCGTTGACGGCCGAGACCGTCACGTGTAGCACCCGATTCTCAGTCTTGACACGGAAGAGAATTTCCTGATTGATCGAGGCGCTTGACAGAAAGCTAGGCAGCCCGTGGTTCACCCAGTCGATTCCGTCCGCGGACGTCCAGACTTCCGCGAGTACCAACGCTGAATTGTCACGCGAATCATCGGGCAAGTCACGATCGGTTGGGTGCACATCCTGGACCGACACGAATCCGACTACTCCACCGTCCGGCGCGGCGAGTACCTGGGTGAACATGTACGCATCGACGCTGTCGGACGGAAGCTGCCATGGCACCTCCACATTGACATGCGGTGCGCCATCAACCGAGATGCGAAAGTCGCCCGTATCAACCTCAACAACCGTCGAATCCCCGACTACAAGCGGAATCTCCGGCCACACCTCGCCGTCATCACCGAGGTCCACCTTCACCCAGTGTTCACCGTCGGATCGGAGTAGATCCCGCGACAACCCCGAGGAGCGCCACATCGACTGACCGGCTACTGCCCAATCACCATCAGATCTGAAGACTCGGTAGTCCTCAAGACCGGAACTACTCGGCGTGCTTGTCCACTCCCTCCCATCAGCCGAGAACAGCAAGTCATCACCGAGTCCGGACAGGACGTAGCCGTTGATGTCACGCGAGATGATCGGAATGCCTGCGCCACTGCCTTCAAGCATCGTCCATACGAGACGACCCGCTGACGTGTCAACTCCGACGAACTGGGACTCACCCTTCACGGCATCAATCCCGGTTGTCGTCACCGGAACGGTCGGGCTGACCGTTGTAGGGTTCGCTGCGACGACTGAATCGTCCGCGACCGGTGCGTCGCCGTGTCGACTTCCCAAGATCGCTGGAACAACGCCTACGACGACAACAACAGCAACAGCCGCTGCGAGCGCAACGAGCCAGCCAGAACTAATCGTCATCGTTTCTGACGCCATGGTCACGGGTAGGGTCCTTCCATCACCCATGGACCGTTCCAGAATCTCTTCCAGCTCGATCGCGTCGACGGGTCCGACAACGTGGCGCAAGTAGTCGTGTACTTCGCGCTCAAGATCATTGGTCATCGCCGAACTCCCATACTCTTGCGTAGTTTCCTCATCCCGCGTTCAGCCTGTGTCTGCACGGTGCTCTTGGAGACTCCAAGCAGGTCGGCGACTTCACTCAACGTCCACTCCAGACCGTGCAGCAACGTCACCGCTATGCGTTGGCGTTCAGACAGGCAAGCAAGTGCGGCCGGCAGCCCGGGTTCAACCCAAGGAAGAACATCAGCTGGCACTTCAAGGAACACCGGCCTGCGTCTCGAAGCCCTGCGGGCATGATTCTTTCCGACGCCCCAGAGGTACCCAGCCGGGTTCGGCATGTTTCGCACGCGGTCCCAGTGTTCCCACCCATAGGCCAGTGCTTCGGCCGCCGAATCGCGACCCTGTTCGGATCCGAATGCGGCGCATAGTGCGAGCCTCAGACGTGGCTCAACATCTGCGACGAAGCCGGAGAACGATTTGTGGGCTGTTTGTGAATCAACCACT
Organism: Actinomycetota bacterium; assembly: GCA_039714175.1. Classification (GTDB taxonomy): domain Bacteria; phylum Actinomycetota; class Acidimicrobiia; order Spongiisociales; family UBA5794; genus B3-G11. Next base: position 15,271 of record JBDLJV010000030.1, on the reverse strand, counting down.
CATCACCTTTGATGCCGTCGTATATATGGCGCGTTATCGTGTCATCGTACGACACAGAATTTCAGGCCCCCGACGTGCAGACGTCGGCCAGTTCCACTGGGCGCACTGCAAACGATGCCGGGAAACTTGCTGATGTCAGGTGTCGATCAGGTCGGGGAGTGTCGGCTTGGAGCGATGCTCGAAGATGAGGGATGTCTCGATGTGAGCAACCTCCGGGAGCGTGGTGAAGCCGCTCACGGCCACCTTGCGCAGATGATCGGGATCAGCAACGACGACATGGCAGAGGAAGTCGTTGGCTCCTGACACGTGATAGAGCGCAACGACCTCTTCCATCTCAGAGGCGTGATCCCAGAAACGCTGGACCTCATCTTCGGCGTGTCTGCGCAACCGGATGAGCACGAGAGCCTGCAGACCGATACCCATGACAGCGGGATCGACGTCCGCGTGAAAGCCCTTGAAGACGCCAGCATCCCTCAGGCGCTGTACTCGCTCGGAACACGTTGAAGGTGCGATCCCTGCGGCAGCTGCAAGCTCCTTGTTGGATCGCCGTGCATCCTCCGACAGAAGCTGGACCAAGCGACGGTCTGTTCGGTCAAGCTCCCGCTGTGCGCCGTTCATTCGAATTCCCTTCGGACTGCTGGTGTTTACCCCGATGGGTACCCGATAATTCTATCAGAACCCGCGCTGCGTTCGCCATGAACCGGCTCCGACTTGCTTTGTTTCGGGAGGATCGATGTCAGATCAGTACATGACCGAGATTGCCGGTCACGAGCTCTCACCAGAGAGCCTCATGATGGGCTATGCCTACAACCCCGAGTGGTCCGAGGGTGCCCTCAAGAGTCCAATCTTCCAAACCTCCACCTTCACGTTCCGGTCCGCCGAGGAGGGCAAGCACTACTTCGCGATGGCTCATGGACTCATCGAGCCAACCGAAGATGACCCGATGGGTCTCATCTACTCGAGGCTCAACAACCCCGACCTCGAGATCCTTGAGCACCGCCTCACGCTGTGGGACGGAGCCGAGCAGGGGCTCGTCTTCGCTTCCGGTATGGCGGCCATCACCACGACAGCCCTCGCGTTCGTCGAGCCCGGGTCCGTGCTCGTCTACACAGCTCCGATCTACGGAGGCACCGACGCATTCATTCATCACACGCTTCCCCGTCTCCAGGTAGAGACGGTGGAATGGCAGCACGACATGAAGGTGGGAGACGTCGCTGCCGAGATCGGCGATCGGAAGCTGGCCGGGATCCTGATGGAAACACCAGCGAACCCCACGAACCATCTCTTCTCCATCAAAGAGGCACGTGTCCTCGCCGACATGTACCGCAGCGAGGACAATCCGGCACCGGTGATGGTCGATAACACGTTCCTCGGTCCGATGTTCCAACACCCACTCGCCCACGGGGCGGACATCGTCTTGTACTCAGCCACCAAGTACATCGGCGGCCACTCCGATCTCATCGCCGGCGCAGCTCTTGGGTCACATGAACTCATGGCACAGGTCGCAGAGAATCGAACGATCCTCGGCACGATGGCAACACCGCTCACCGGCTGGCTCATGATGCGAAGCCTTGAGACGTTATCCCTCCGCATGATGCGGCAGATGGAGAACGCCCAGAAGGTGGCCGCATTCCTCGCAGGCCAAGAGAAGGTCGCCAAGGTGTCCTACCTCGGACTCCTTACACCTGACGACGAGGGTTATGAGATCTACAAGGAACAATGCGAAGGTCCGGGAGCGATGATCTCGATCTGGCTCGACGGTGGCGAGGAGGAGGCGTTCCGGTTCGTCGACTCGCTACAGCTCGCACATCTCGCGGTCAGCCTCGGTTCGACCGAAACCCTTGTTCAACACCCCGCGTCGATGACCCATGCCGGTGTCGACCCTGATGACAAGGCCCGCCTCGATGTGACCGACTCACTCGTACGTCTCTCAGTAGGCGTAGAGAACGCTGACGACATCATCGCCGACCTCGCGAACGCGCTCGCATCCGTCTAGGGAACCAAACGTCTAGGAGACAATCATGACACGAAGCTGGGCAGAGCCCTGGAAGATCAAGATGGTCGAACCCATCACCATGACCACTCGCGAGCACCGCGAGCAGGCAATCGCCCATGCCGGGTACAACACGTTCCTCCTCAAGAGTGAGGATGTCTACATCGACCTGCTCACGGATTCTGGCACAACAGCCATGTCCGACCGTCAGTGGTCAGCGATGCTCCTCGGGGACGAGGCCTATGCCGGAGCGACGTCGTTCTACAAGCTCGTGGACGCTGTCGAGGAGGTCTACGGGTACGAGGAGCTGATCCCGACCCACCAGGGGAGGGGAGCGGAGCACATCTTGAGCCAGCTCCTCATCAAGGACGGCGATGTCGTCCCCGGCAACATGTACTTCACCACGACGCGCTACCACCAGGAAGCCGCAGGTGGACGATTCGCGGATGTGATCGTCGACGAAGCACACGACCCGATGTCAACCTTCCCGTTCAAGGGAAACATCGACCTCGACAAGCTCAAGGCGATCGTTGGTGATGTCGGAGCAGATCGAGTTCCGTATGTCTCTTTCGAGACGAACGTGAACATGGCAGGCGGACAACCGGCCTCCATGGAGAACATCAAGGCCGTCTATGCGTACTGCCAGAGCATGGGCATCCCCGTGATGCTCGACGCGACACGCGCCGTCGAGAACGCGTACTTCATCCAGCAACGAGAGGATGGATACGCGGACAGATCCATTGCCGAGATCATTCGCGAAATCGCTGACCACTCCGATGGCGCAACAGTGTCATCCAAGAAGGACAATCTCGTCAACATCGGCGGATTCCTTGCTGTGCGGGACCCAGAACTCGCGACACGCGCCCGGGCGATGCTCGTGGCATTCGAGGGACTCCACACGTACGGCGGAATGTCGGGACGCGACATGGAGGCCCTCGCGGAGGGCATTCGCGAGATGGTGGCAACCGACGACCATGTCAGGGCTCGTGTCGGTCAGGTCGAATACCTTGGACAGAAGCTCATCGACGCAAGGATTCCCGTCATCCAACCAATCGGTGGGCACGGTGTCTTCCTCGACGCAGGAACGATCCTTTCGCATCTTCCCCAGGACGAGTTTCCAGCCCAAGCACTCGCAGCAGCAATCTACGTTGATTCCGGTGTGCGAGGCATGGAGCGCGGAAATGTCTCTGCAGGGAGAGATCCCGAATCCGGGGAGAACCGCCACCCGAAGCTCGAGTTGGTCAGACTGACGATTCCGCGTCGCGTGTACACGCAGTCGCACATGGACGTCGTAGCCGAGTCGGTCATTCAGGTCTACGACAACAGGGATGAGGTCCGAGGCCTCAAGTTCACCTATGAGCCTGAGTCCCTCCGCTTCTTCCAGGCACGATTCGAACCGGTCTGAACAGGCCTCCAGCCGAAGGATCACGGGTCATGGTGTTGCTATCGTCGACACCATGACCGACCTTCGGTTCGACCACCTCTACCGCGAAACCCACCACTGGGACGACTCTGTCGCCTTCTGGAAGACACTCGGGTTCTCGTTCACCCAACAATGGGGAGAAACGCCACACCGAGCAGGATCGCTACGTTCAAGTGATGTGACGATCGTTCTTGCCGAGGTTGATTCGACCACACGACTGGGCGAATCCACGTTCATCTCGACGACCGATCTTGAACAGATCGGCAATGACCTCGGCACAACACCTGCCGAGACCCACTGGGGAACCATGATGGTCACCGCAACCGATCCCGATGGTCGGGTGTACAACTTCGAAACCAAGGAGAGCGGATGAAACTGACCTCAGCAATGCTTGCGGACGCCGCCCAGGTGCAGTCGGGCAAGCTCTTCGTCCTGGGCGGAGGGTTCGACACGATCTCCGTACGAGAACTGCCCGCCGTACACCGCAACCTGAGCCTGGTGATGGTGGCCGAGGTGGGACCAGAAGATCGACAGCGAGACTTGGAACTGCACATCTCGCTTGTTGACGAGGACGGCCAGAGCCTCGGTGTCGAGGCAAAGGGCATGCTCAGGGTCGGTGCGCCACCCAACCTCCCACCCGGTTCACCGAGCGTGGTTCCGATCGTGAGCCCCTTCCACAACATCACCTTTCCTGACGCCAAGGGCTACGCGTTCGTGGTCTCGCTCGATGACGAGGAACTCGCACGCGTCCGGTTCCGGATCGTCAAGGTCGGATAGTGTCTCGCGTCTTCAACGTTCCGAACACCATCTCGTTCATCCGCCTTGCGTTGATTCCTGTGTTCGTTTGGCTCGTGCTCGGCCCTCAGGAGTACGGATGGGCCGGTGTTCTCCTCGGAGTCATCGGAGCAACCGACTGGATGGATGGATTCCTCGCCCGCAGACTCGATCAAGTTACGGAACTCGGGAAGTTCCTCGACCCGCTCGCCGATCGAATCGCCGTCGTCGTCGCCGTGGTCGTCGGGCTCTACGTCGATGTTCTTCCCCTCTGGTTCGGCGTGGCGCTCATCGCACGAGAGATAGTGATCGGCATCGGAGCCGCGTACGGATGGAGCCGCGGGGTCACGAAGCTCGATGTGCGGTTCCTGGGGAAGACAGCCACCCTCGCTCTATACGTAGCCGTCACGGCCTTCTACATCGGCGTAGGCTTCGATGCGGACTGGGCGATATGGCTCGCGTACCTCTCCGGCGTTCCGGGCCTCGTGATGTACTACTGGGTCGCCGTGCTCTACCTGGGGGACATGCGGACAGCCGTGACAAGAGGAGACCGCTGAGCACTCTCCCGGCCAAGTAGGATGGATCTGAACGTCTCAGGAGGATCAATTGCAGTACCCCGCCGATCTCAAGTACGCAGAGAGCCACGAGTGGGCCAAGCTCGAGGGAGATTCATCAGTGAGGATGGGGATCTCCGACTTCGCCCAGGATGCTCTCGGGGACGTCGTCTACGTTGAGGTGCCCGAGGTCGGTGCCGACGTGACGGCAGGGGAGGCGTGCTCCGAGGTTGAATCCACCAAGTCCGTATCCGACGTGAACGCACCTGTCTCCGGCACGGTCGTGGCCGTCAACGAGGCCCTGGACACCAATCCTGAGCTGGTCAATTCAGACCCCTACGGCGACGGTTGGTTTGCTGTGATCGAGATCGCTGACACCTCGGAACTCGACAACCTCATGTCGGCAGAGGCGTACGAGGAGTCTGTGAGCTGAGGCTCACAAAGGAACAAGTCGTTCATCGTTCATCGTTTGTCGTTCATCGTTTCCAACGTTCAACCCATGCTTGAGGGTTTCCCTGTAGCATGGACGCATGGATGACAGGAACAGGGACGTACCGGAACACGTTGACATCGAGCAAGACCCGACGATCGCGTGGGCACCGGGTGCCACCAGGGACACACGCGAGGACTCCTCCGGCAAGCTGGCCGGGGCGTTTGCGTGGGCGCTGACAATCGAGGGCGGGCCACGAACGGGCCTGACGTATGTCCTCGGACCCGGGAATATAACAGCCGGCCGGGGCGCCGAGACAGCGATCTTCCTCCCCGATGTCACCGTTTCGCGCGAGCACGTGCGGTTCTCCGTCGACAAGAACGGCCTGTCGATGTCCGACCTCGGCTCGACCAACGGCACCTACGTCAACGGTCAGCGCCTCTCCGCAGGGACGCTCAGCGAAGGCGATGAGCTCATGATCGGGAAATTCCACCTCAGGGTGTCTCGCGGCCATGGCTGATCTCCGAGCAGTAGGGTCACCTCCCCAACGAACGCACACCATTGGTGAAGTGATCAACCTGCTCAGGCCGGAGTTCCCTGATGTATCGGTCTCCAAGGTCCGCTTCCTCGAGTCGCGTGGATTGATTCGACCTGGACGCTCCGCCTCGGGCTATCGAATATTCACCGACGACGACATCCAACGAATCCAATACGTCCTGACCGAGCAGCGCGATCACTACCTCCCGCTCAAGGTCATCAAGTCCAAGCTCTCCGCGTGGGACAAGGGCAAGGAATCTCCTGTTGTCCCTGACTCCGGCCCGCCGCCCGAAACGTACTTCGCCACATCGGGCGTTTCGTTGTCAGCTCGGGAGATCATGCGCTCCTCCGGGTTGAGTGTCGATCAGCTCGAAAGTCTCCAGTCCGTCGGGATCCTCGACCCGGTTGAACTGCCTGACGGCACCCCCATGTACACCGACAGTGACCTGCAGATAGCCCGCGCGGCGCACCGGCTTCTCACAAGAGGTCTCGAATCGCGACATTTGCGCGGCATTCGACTGGCAGCAGACAAACAGACCGACCTCCTGGGTCAACTCGTCGCGCCGCTGCTGCGGCACCGCAATCCGGACAATCAGAAGCGCTCGTCCGAGATCCTTGCCGATACCTCGGAAGCGTCGGCGATCATTCAAGAAACGATGGTTCGCAGTAGGCTTCGGAAACTACTCGAACACTGATGTTGACAAGTTCTCTTGCCTCGCTGGCGCTCATCGCGTCTCTTATCGGATCACCCCTCGCTTCGGCACCGGTGACCCTGTCTGACGCGCCCGAGATACCCCGCCTCACGGCTGAACGCTGGATCACGTACGACGCATCATCCGATGTTGTGTTGGCATCCTGGAATGCCAACGACCAAGCTCCGATGGCCTCGGTGACCAAGGTCATGACAGCGATCATCGTTCTGGAGAAGGCCGACCTCGCAACCCGGGTCACGGTACCTGCATTCGCTACGGGTGCTCGCGGATCGAAGGCAGGACTCATCGAAGGGGAGGAGTGGAGTCTCGGAGACCTTCTCATCGCAATGATGGTCCGGTCGGGCAACGATGCGGCTCTTACGCTCGCGTATCACGTCGGCGGTGAATCGGTCTCGAGCTTCGTCAGCATGATGAATGCCAAGGCGGCATCCCTCGGCATGACGAACACGCACTTCGCCAACCCGAACGGACTTGACGCCGAGGGCCACTACTCGTCAGCTCGCGACCTCCTCACACTGACCATCGCCTCACAGGAGTACCCCGACATCCGACGTGTTGCCAGGACAAGGCTCGTCTCGATGCCAGATGATCCGAACGGGAAGGAACGCACCTTCGCCAATACGAACGCTCTTCTCGGCTCCTATCCCGGCATCACGGGGCTCAAGACCGGGGACACACCCTGGGCAGACAAGGTTCTACTCGCGACATCCGATCGAGCAGGAAGACATGTCTACACCGTTGTCATGCACAGTGACGACCACTTCGCCGACACGAGAGAGTTGCTCGATTGGTCCTACTCGACATACTCCATACGCGACCGCTGGCTGCGACCGCTCTTCAGCGAAGACGGAGGCGGCACCTCCACCCGAGTCGACATCGACCTCTCCGACAGCGAGGAACGTCGCCTACGGGCAATGCCAACCCTCGATGACGGCCGATGGAACACTTCTACTCTCGAGGACCTGCCCCGAGCGGCGGTTATCGGACGGTGGATCCGAGAAGCGATTCCCGACATCGCCTCCAGTGACTGATGGCTGAACCGTTCGTTGAAGTGATATCCGATGACACGCTCCAGCGGCGCGTGTCGGAGATGGGCGCCCAGATCACGGCTGACCATCCCGACGGCGACCTCGTGGTCATCGGCATACTGAAGGGCTCGCTCTTCTTCTACAAGGATCTCCTGGACCACATGCCATTCACGTGTGAGCCCGAGTTCCTCTCGCTCACACGCTTCGGACGCGAGGGTCGGGTATCGGTGGCCATGGATGTCTCGATACCGCTCAACGACAGGGATGTTCTCATCGTGCTCGAGATCGTCGACACAGGATTGACGCTGTCCACGATCCAGAAGCTCGTCGAAGCTCACGGGGCACGCAGTGTCAAGACCGCGACGCTCCTGGACAAGGTGACGCGGAGAATCGTCGACGTGCCGGTCGACTACAGGGGCTTCGAGGTGGGCGATGAGTACCTTCTCGGCTATGGCCTCGACTGGGAAGGCTTCTACCGCAACACTCCATCGATCTGGGCAGTGATGGACCTTCCGTACCTCGCGGAGAATCCGAGAGCGTTCGACGCTGTCGTATACGGCGCCGGCTCATCCGAAGAGCCCTAGAGCGTCTGTTTCCATCACGGCGTCAAGCCGGTAGTCTGGACACATGAGCGAATCGGTTCCCATGGACCTGGTCGGCATCCGTGTCGAATTGCCGACGAACACCCCGATCATGCTCTTGCGCGAACAAGGAGGGGACCGCTACCTGCCGATCTGGATCGGCACTCCGGAAGCAACGGCAATTGCACTCGCCCACGATGGCATCCACACGAAACGACCCCTCACGCACGACCTCGTCACTTCGTTGATCGAGCAACTGGGAGCAACGGTCGAAGGAGTGGTCGTCACAGAACTGCGAGGGGGCACGTTCTATGCCGACCTCACGCTGTCGGTCGGCGATGACACGCACCACATCTCGTCCAGGCCGTCTGATGCAGTCGCTATTGCCGTACGAGCAGACGCTCCTCTGTTCGCTGACAAGGATCTCCTCGATGAGGCGGGGGTTCTCATCCAGGATCAGGGAGATGAGCAGGAAATCGAGAAGTTCCGCGAGTTCCTCGATCGCGTCGATCCCACGGACTTCGAGGTCGGATCGTAATGCTGCAGATCCCAACGAACCTGCGCGCCGGCGTCGTCGCGCTTGTTTCGGTCCTGATTATCGGATCGATCGGGTTCGTGACAATCGGCGATCTCGAAGTCGGAGATGCGCTCTATCTCACGATGATCACGATCACCACCCTCGGATTCTCGGAGATCGGAGGACCATTCGACACCGCCACGCGCATCTGGGTCGTGATAGTTCTCCTCTCCGGCATGGGTGCAGCGATCTACACGTTGACGGCATTCATGGAGTACGGTCTTGAAATCCTCATCGGTTCTGACTACCGGAGGCGGAGGAAGATGAGCAGGCAACTGGGTCGAATAGCAAACCATGTCATCGTCTGTGGATACGGTCGCGTTGGGGCCACAGCAGCCGCTGCCCTCCGACGCGATGGAATCCCTTTGGTGGTCATCGAGGACAACCCGGCGGAGGTCGCGTCGGCCATGGAGAACGGGTTCCTCGTCGTCGAAGGCAACGCGACACGCGACGAAGTTCTCATGGAAGCGGGGCTCCGGGACGCTCGGTCGGTGATCGCCGCCGTTGCGTCGTCGAGCGACAATCTGGTAATCACCTTGTCGGTTCGCGCACTTCATCCCGGCATCGCTGTGACCGCGCGAGCGGTTGATGAGCAGACGGAGAAGAAGCTCCTTCTCGCCGGTGCCAATGCTGTCGTGACACCCGAATCGGTGGGAGGAGAACGAATCGCCGCCCTCGCCACCCAGCCGGGGTTGGCCGAATTCATCGATACGGTCGTTCGCGACTCTGCAACCGAGTTCCGGATCAAGCGATTCGTCGTCTCGGAATCCTCCCGCATAGTCGGCCAAACGCTGTCCGAGTTGGACCTCAGACGCGACTCCGGAGCAATGGTCATCGGCCTGGCGCCCGAGGGAGAGCCCATCAAGATGAATCCCGATCCGTACACACCGTTCAGCCGAGGTGATTGCGTATTCGGCATCGGTTCGGCCGAACAGCTCGAGTCGATGGCAGACCTCTTCGAGAGATAGAGGCACCAGCTCCCTCGTTGGTCGTTGACATGCGCGCGCCCATCGCGTAACTTTCAAGGCCGTAGTTCGAAGGGCGGAATTACGACGGTGTAACCTTCTGGGTGAGGAGACAGCATGACAGAACACGAATCAACAGCATCCCTCGGCTTCCGCTCGCCGCAGGTGTGCAAGGTCGTCGGTATCACATACCGCCAACTCGACTACTGGGATCGCTCAGGGCTCCTTGGTCCCTCGATGCAAACTGCATCGGGATCCGGGTCACAGCGCCTGTACACATTCCAGGACGTCGTCACGCTCAGGGTCATCAAACGACTCAAGGATGCCGGAACGAGCCTGCACAAGATCAGGATGGCCTTCGAGCAGCTTGAGGACCAAGTGGGGGAGAACTGGCGCGAGGCAGACATCACACTGCTCAGCGACGGCACCTCCATCTATGCGGCAACCAGTCCGGAGGAAGTCATCGACCTGCTCCAACGCGGCCAGGGTGTCTTCGGAATTGCGGTTCGCCCCGTACATGACGAAGTCCGCGGCGAACTCCATAGACTCTTCCCCGACCGGGCGATTGGCCCGGTTGACGATCAGAAGCTCGCAGGAGCGTCAGGAACCTGACCACAGAAGACCTTTTCGGGCCATCACCGGCTGAAACCGTCGAATTCGCTCACAACAGCGAACGGGAGTTCGCGCGACTCCTCGACTTCTACGCGATCGACTGGGAGTACGAACCTCGCGCATTCGCCCTCGAATGGGACGAGGACGGAGCACCGTCCAGATTCTTCAGGCCTGACTTCTATCTACCTGAAGACGACGTGTACATCGAGATCACGACGATGAGCCAGAAGCTGGTGACGAAGAAGAACCGCAAGGTCAAGCAGCTCAGGGAGCTCTATCCCGACATCCGATGCAAGGTCTTCTACCAACGGGACTACCTGAACCTCCTCGTCAAGTACGGTCTGGAGGTTCCCGATGCGGACGTCGATTCACCTGCACCGACGCGAATCCCCGGACCTCCCGAGATCGTGGACCTCGGTGAGGTTGCCGACGCGGGGTAGCATCCAGTCAGCTACCTATCCGGAGATACGATGCCCACTTCGCCGCTTCACGCCGTACACGAAACCCTCGGTGCCCGTTTCACAGATTTCGGTGGTTGGACGATGCCGGTTCAGTACGAAGGTGTTCTCGCTGAACATGAGGCCGTCCGAGAACGCGCAGGTGTGTTCGACGTATCGCACCTCGGGAGGTTCGAGGTAGCTGGGGAGGGAGCAACCGAACTCCTCCGATCACAACTCTGCAACGATATCGAGAACGTCGAACCCGGTCGTGCCCAGTACACGATGGCTCTCAACAGTCAGGGCGGTGTCGAGGATGACATCATCATCTGGTACCTCGAGCCGGAGAGATTCTGGGTGATGCCGAACGGGACGAACTTCGATGAGATCATCTCTCGGTTCGCGGATGGTGCCCCGGACACGGTCACAATCACTGACGTGCGGGTTGATACCGCGCTCCTCGCTGTGCAGGGTCCAGATGCTCCGGCGATCATCGCTGAGGTTCTCGGCCGGGCGCCTGGTCGTTTCCGAGTTGCCCACGGCACCTTTGCTGACCACGAAGTAACGGTCGCAGGCACGGGCTACACGGGGGAGCGCGGGGGAGAACTCTGCATCACCGTCGACGGTGCTCCTGGGTTGTGGGACGCACTGCTCGATGCCGGAGCGACTCCAGCGGGGCTCGGAGCCCGCGATACCTTGCGGCTCGAAATGGGCTATCCGCTGTGGGGTCAGGACCTCGATTCCGAAACATCCCCACTGGAGGCAGGACTCGAGTGGGTCGTCTCCTGGGATCACGACTTCGTCGGAAGGGAAGCTCTCGAGCGTCAGCGTCCGTTGTTGGCCAAACAACTCGTAGCGTTTTCGACCGAGGGCCGGGCGATACCGAGGGCGGGCTACGCCGTGTCCGTCGGTGATTCCACCGGTTCTGTGACCTCAGGCAACTTCTCTCCGACCCTCGGGCATGGGATAGGCATGGCCTACGTCTCACCGCCGCCCGGCGATGCCGATCCTGTCATCGTGACCATCAGGGGCAAGGAAGTTCACGCAACCAGAGAGACACTTCCGTTTCTCGACAAATGAGTCTTGCGGAACATGCGAGAGGAGCGACCGGTGTCGCTTACTCGCGACTGTGGCGCCACGACATGCCCGAGCTGTTGCACTCCCTCTCCCTGCCACTCATCGAAGTGCCTCACGTCAGGGGAGTACCTATTCCCATCGATCTCCCGGACGGCTTCGTACACGTCGTCGAGTGGCCGAACGCCGCCGGGGTCCTCGAACCTGCACACGCCGAAGCTGTGATCAGTTGGGACCCCGAGCTCGCACCCGTTCCGCGACAGGCGCTATACGTTGCGGTTTCCGATGCGCCGCAAGCCGCCGACATCGAACGTCGTACGGCATTCCTCACGAGTCTGACTTCGCGCCTAGCGCAGTTGCCGGGTGTCGTGGCTCCGATCCGTCCCGATGCTCCAACCACGATCCTCCTGACGCATGGTGTTCCTGATGAGTCCTTGGAATCCGTGAACAGGAGTTTCCCTGGCTCAATCCAACGCGTCCGCCGCGAACTGGGTGAGTTCCCCGGAGGACTCCAGCTCGTCATCACCGATGACGTCTGGGCACTCCCGGAGGAATATGCTGAGACCCTCGAACATGCACTACAAGGAAAGGGACTCGTGTGATCGCGTTTGGTGTCGACATCGGAGGCTCGGGAGTCAAGGGCGCCCCTGTTGATCTTGATACTGGGGAGTTTCTCGGTAAGCGCCACAGGATCAAGACTCCCTCTCCGGCAACACCGGAGTCTGTCATGGCAACGGTGGCTGACGTCGTCCGATTTCACGATTGGCATGGGCCTGTCGGAGTCACCGTTCCCGGAGTTGTCATCGACGGGACGGTCCTCTCAGCAGCCAATATCGACAAGGGATGGCTTGGTTTTCCGGCAGAATCCGCCCTCACCGAGTCCTTGGGCGTTCCCGTGACAGTATTGAACGACGCTGACGCTGCGGGACTTGCCGAGGCTCACTACAGCCTCCATGGATCGTCGCACGGAGTGGTTCTTCTTCTCACGTTCGGCACGGGCATCGGCTCAGCGCTGATCAATGCCGGGGTACTCGTGCCCAACACCGAGTTCGGTCACCTCAGGTTCAGAGGGATGAAGGCAGAGGAGTATGCGGCAGCGCGACTCGTCAAACGCGAGAACATGAACATCGATTGGTGGGCGTCGCGAGTCAATGAGTTCTTGCAGCACATGGATGAGATCCTCTCACCGGAGACGATCATCTTCGGTGGAGGTATCTCGAAGCGATTTGAGGAGTTCCGACACCTCATCGACACGAGAGCAGAAGTCGTGCCGGCGAGACTGCGGAACAACGCCGGTATTGTCGGAGCTGCGATGGCCACCGTGAAGATCAAGGAGTGAGCATGAACGAAGTCCTGGGCACCTTTCGAACATCTGACGGCACCGAACATTTCACACGAGCTTGGCTGAACGACAACCCTCGCTACGACGTATTGCTCGTGCACGGTCTCGGTGAGCACTCGGGACGCTGGGCAGGACCGATGTCCCACCTCGTTGCACGCGGCGCGAGTGTTCACACCTTTGACGTCCGTGGTCACGGTGAGACTCCGGGACCACGTATCAGCATCGACAAGTTCGAGGATCTCCATACCGACATCTCGGAGATCGCAGAGGCCACCGCTGCAAGCACTGGGAGACCGTGGGTGCTGTACGGACACAGCTTGGGAGGCCTGCAGTCAACTGGCTACCTCATCGACGGGCACTCGCCGCAGCCGAATATCGCGGTTCTGTCTGCACCGGCGCTATCGGCAGACGTTCCACCAATCCTTCGCGTGATGGCTGCCATATTCGGCCGGATCGCTCCGGGGCTCCGTGTCGACAACAGCATCGACGGCGATCAACTGTCGAAAGATCCCGCCGTAGGGGAGAAGTACTTCGCCGACCCACTTGTCGAAACGAAGGCGACAGCTAAGTTCGGCAAGCTCGTGTTCGACGAGCAGGCGCGCCTCGATGGATTGCACGGATCGATCACGACACCAACGTTCGTCATCCACGGTGCTGATGACCCTCTCGTCCCACCGGCGGCCAGCGCAGGACTCGCCGAGTCGGACAGCGTGGAACGCAAGCTCTATCCGACGCTTCGGCACGAGCTTCACAACGAGCCAGAGGGACCCGACGTCATGAATGATGTCGCCGACTGGATCGAAGGGAAGCTGTTCTAGGAGGCCGGCTTCGCCGGCCCGATCGCTCGGCGACCTGGCGGTCGCCGAGCTAACAGCTTTTGGCTGTCAGCTTTCAGGAAGAAGGAAGAGCACGGCTGCCAACTGCTGACGCCCGATGCCCGACTACCCACCGTCCTCGATGTCCGCTATCAGCTCCCGGCGCCTTGTCCAGTCGCCGAAGCCTGCCTTGATGGCATTGATGGTGATGGCGGTGAGGTCCCTGTCGGAGAGATCGAACGTGTCGGCAGCCAGCTGATATTCGTCGATCATCGAGACGCCGGACATCAACCGGTTGTCGGCATTGATGGATACGTTGAATCCGGCTTCGTAGAGCGCTCCGAACGGATGGTCCTTTGCGGTGTCCCACGATCCGGTTTGGATGTTCGAGGTGATCGCGACCTCGAGAGGGATCTGGTGATCTCGGACACGCCGAGCAAACGGCCCCAAGTCCGAGAGAACGCCATCGACGAACGTTGCATCGTCAACAACGTGGACACCATGACCTATCCGCTGCGCACCACAGCGTGCCAGGGCGCGCCACATCGAATTGGGTCCGTCGCTTTCGCCCGCGTGGAGAGTTAGGCCCAATCCCGCCTCGGTGGCGATTCTGCATGCCTCAAGATGATCGTCCGGCGGGAATCCCCTCTCGGGGCCCGCCAGATCGAATCCGACGATGCCCGCATCAACGTAGCGACTCCCAGCCTTCGCTACCTCCGCCGAGTCGGATTCGTGACGCAGCGCAACGGCTATCCCGTACAGAGCGATTCCGGTGTCCCGGGTCGCACGCTCGAAGCCGTCAAGCATCGCTTCGAGTACGGCTTCGCGCGCCAATCCCCGACGCATGGACAGCGAGGGCCCATAGCGCACTTCGGCATACACGACACCTTGGGCTGCCAGGTCCACACCCGACTCATACGCTATGCGGGAAATCGCCGATTCCGTCTGCATGACCGCAACGGTTTGGTCAAAGGCCTCGAGAAAGCGTTCGAGCGATCCCGTATCGCCTTGGTAGAACCAGGAAGCGATACCCGCTTCGTCCTGTGCCGGGAGGCCCTGATAGCCCTGTTCATCTGCCAGTTCGAGAATCGTCGATGGTCTGAGACCACCATCGAGGTGCTCGTGGAGTACCGCCTTCGGGAAGGCGGCCATTGCAGATTGATCGATCACCGCTACAGCAGCCTTGGATTCTGGGTGTAGGTACCCGTGATCGATGACGAGGCGAGAACATGTCCTTCAAGGGCGTCGTCCATCTCGGTGCGTGTGAACCCACCCGCCAGGTCCAGTTGGTCGATGCCGAGCGCGTACACGGTGAACGTGTATCGGTGGGGGATCGAATCATTCCACGGAGGCGCGCAGCCGTCATAACCGTTCCACTGGCCGGCGAGGTCAGCATCCTCCGCGAACCACATCGTG
>JBDLJV010000029.1:0-17433 GCA_039714175.1 Actinomycetota bacterium | reverse complement strand
GACCCCAAGTACCGGCTCGCCGTCCGCGTGCTCACCGAGAGTCCGTGGCACGCCCATTTCTGCCGGAACATGTTCCGCCTTCCCCGGACCTTCGAGCACGATGATGAGATCGAGCCGTTCATGCCCGATTTCACGATCGTGCATGCCCCGAACTTCAAGGCGGTCCCCGAGCGCGATGGCACCCGAAGCGAGGTGTTCATCATCATCAGCTTCGTACACAAGGTGCTGTTGATCGGCGGCTCGAGCTACATGGGTGAGATGAAGAAGTCGGTCTTCTCGGTCATGAACTACCTGCTCCCGAAGGCAGGATCGCTCTCGATGCACGCATCGGCGAACGTTGGCAAGGGCGGCGATTCTGCCGTCATTTTCGGCCTCTCGGGAACCGGAAAGACGACGCTGGCGACTGACCCGTCCCGTGGCATGATCGGCGACGACGAGATCGGCTGGGGCGAAGATGGCATCTTCAACATCGAAGGTGGCTCGTACGCCAAGACGATCAGCCTGAGTCCCGAGGATGAGCCGCTGATATTCGAGGCGGCGAACAAGTTCGAGACGCTGCTCGAGAACGTCGTGCTGAATCAGGACAGCCGGACGGTCGAATGGGAGGACGGGTCGAAGACGGAGAACACCCGCTGTTCATACCCATTGCCGCATCTCCCGAATGTCGTGATGAACGGCGTTGCCGACCATCCGAAGAACATCGTGTTCCTATCAGCGGACGCGTTCGGAGTGCTACCTCCGATCTCGCGGCTCACCAGGGAGCAGGCGATGTACTACTTCGTCTCCGGGTACACAGCGAAGCTCGCTGGTACCGAGCGAGGCGTGACCGAACCACTGGCGACCTTCTCCCCGTGCTTCGGAGCACCGTTCCTCCCGCTGCCGCCGTACTACTACGCGGATGTGTTGGCGGAGAAGATCGACGAGTTCGATCCGGGTCTCTGGATGATCAACACCGGCTGGACCAGCGGTCCGCACGGAGTCGGCTACCGGATCCGCATCCCGCACTCCCGCGGGATGCTCAATTCCGCGCTGGCTGGCGATCTGGACGATGTCGAGTTCGTTGAGGATCCGATCTTCGGCCTCTCGGTGCCGACGAGCGTCCCGGGAGTGCCGTCCGAGCTGCTGCTGCCAAGAGGGACGTGGTCCGACACGGATGCTTATGACGCACAAGCGAGGAAGCTCGCTGGGATGTTCGTGGAGAACTTCAAGCAGTACTCCGAAGGTGTCAAGCAGGCAGTGATCGACTCGGGTCCACAGCTCTGACCGCTGCGCGGTCGTACTGCGTAGTACGTATTACGTAGTACGACCGTGGACCCGGTACGCGGCTTCGGTCGGCTTGACCGGTCGATCGAAGTGGAGGGGGCGGCGGAGACCGTCAGGGCCCGGACCCGGTTTCGTCATGGCGAGCCACTGCTTGTAGATCTCGAACGACTTGTTCGTGTCGACGACAACGTCGCCGTACCTGTCTCCGGGTTCCGGCTTGACGAGCCGTACGCGCTGATGCCAGGCGTGCATTCCGGAGATCGGGTCGGGGTGCACAGGGAATGCAAGGTTCTGGTTCACACCCGGGTCCTTCCACCAGATTCGCTCAGAATCCGGATCATCAGAGGTGAATGGCTCGATGCCGCCGAGTTGCCGCAGGCGCCACTTGCCGTCACCGAGTTGTTCGACGTCGACGAGGCCTGACGACCAGCGATCGTTTCCTTTCTCCTTGTCCTGACGCCACCTGCCAAGGTGGTGCGAAGCTGCAACAACACCGGGCCTGATGCCCTCGGTGGCCCAGACGCGCATGACGAAGTGGCCGGAGTCCGTCTCTATGCGTACCAAATCCGTCGTCTTGAATCCGAGCTTCTCGGCGTCAATCGAGTTCATCCACAGTGGGTGACCGTGGCTGATCTCATACAGGTACTTCGAGTTGCCTGACCGTGTATGGATCAGCGTCGGAAGGCGGAAGATCGGAAGCAGGATTCGCTCGCTACCCGCCATGTCCATTTCCCGCCAATACACGTGCGTCTTCTCATAGCCGGGGATCGTTTGATCGTGCCAGCCCCAATCGTCCATCGTCTTGGAGTAGTACTCGAGCTTCTTGGACGGTGTCTTGAACCCTTGGAGTATCTCCCCGTTGATCTCGACGCCACCGTTCGAGGCCGGCCGTTCGTTGACCTTGTAGACATCCCTTTCAACCTCGACGGCTCCATATTTGCGCATGTACCCGAGAGGTGTCAGGCCTTCGGCCGCCGCCTTGTCCGGGAGGTTGGGAACCGAGTTCTCGAACATCCATCCGTAGTACTCATCGACAGAAACGGGCCTCGAGGGGTCGCTAGGGGACTCGAACCACTTCCTGATGCCGAGTGAGCCGTCCGGGTCGACCTTCCACGACAGATCGATCCAGAACTCGGTCTCCTCCCACACCTCTCCGGGATTCGTCTCGTAGGTTCGGTCAACGGTCTCGCCATCGCGCTCCGCAGCAACCCGCAACACGGGCTGGCGGAACCCGAGCCACTTGGCAGCGTGGGTCTCATACGAGTGTGTGTCGTGACGCTCCGCAGACACTCCCATGGGAAGGACGTAGTCCGCGTACCAAGCCGTCTCTGACCACGTCGGGGTCAATGCGACATGCAGCCCGACCTTCTCCTCATCCGTCAGCACCTCGATCCACGAGAATCCGTCGGGATTGGTCCACACAGGGTTGTAGACCCGTGTGAAGTACACGTCGAGCTTGCCGCGGCCCTCCTTGAGGAGGTGGGGCAGAAGGATGGACATCTCGTGATATGACAGTGGGTATTCCGGTGGCCACAGCAGTTCGTTCCAGCGTGAGTGAGCAGGCGGCATGTTCCAGTGCGGCGGCTTGAACTTCACCCAACCGGAAGGAGACAGGCCTCCCTTTGTTCCGACCGACCCCGTGAGGACATGGAGGAACTGGAGCGTGCGGGCACCCTGCCAGCCGCCGAGATTTCCGGAACCGACCGAGCGCCACGTGTGGGACGAGAAGGCATGCCCGGCGTCGGCGATCTCCCGAGCCACTGCCTCGATCTGGGAGGCCTCGACGCCGCACTCATCTGCCGCCCATTCGGTCGTGTAGTCCTCGTACTCATCCTTCATGGCGTCGACGAACGACTCGTATGTTCCTGCTCGGTCCGGATACCGATACTTGAGGGAGTCCTCCCAGTTCACCCAACGCCGAACGAAATCGTGGTCGACTGCGTCCCACTCGAGGAGCAACCGGGCAATGGCGAGCAGCATGGCTGGCTCGGTTCCGGGCCAGCACGAGAGCCAATGATCAGAGAGAGACGCCGTGTTCGACAGCCTCGGATCAACGGTCGCGATCCGCGCACCAGCTTGCTTGGCTTCCATGATCCGCTGTGCATGTGGATTGAAGTAGTGACCGGTTTCGAGATGCGCCGAGAGCAGGAGGATGAACCTGGCGTTGGCAAAATCGGCGGAAGGCCTGTCGTAGCCGGACCACAGGGCGAAGCCGACTCGGGCACCCGAGCTGCAGATGTTCGTATGGCTGTTGTGCCCGTCAACCCCCCACGCCTTGAGCGTGCGATCCATGAAGCCGTCCTCACCGGGTCGGCCGACGTGGTACATGATCTCGTCGTTGCGGCCCTCTCGAATCGCCTTGCCCATGCGTGATCCGATGTCGGTGAGAGCCTCTTCCCAGCTGACGCGTTCCCACTCTCCGCTGCCTCGATCGCCGACGCGTCTCATCGGGAAGAGGATGCGCTCCGGATCGTTGACCTGGTTGATGGTGGCAGGGCCTTTGGCGCAGTTGCGTCCACGCGACCCCGGGTGCTCCGGATTGCCCTCGAACCTACGGATCTCTCCCGAGTCCTTGTCAACATAGGCGAGTAGACCGCATGCGGATTCGCAGTTGAAACACGTGGTCGGGACGAGCCTGAAGCGATTCTTGACCCGGTTGGGCCATGCCTGTGCGTCGTACTCCTCCCAGTCGTCCCAGCGGTCGGGCGGTGGGAAGTTCGTGAGGTCGGTGCCCTCAGTGATCCGTGGAAGCCTGTTGTCTGTTGTCATTGAAACCTCACGTCAACGGAACGCTTTGTCCGGCTTTCACGAATGCATCGTCGGCCAGCCAAATACCGGCCATGGCAGAGAGTCCACCGATCGCACCGATGAACACCGGCGCTCCGAAGATCACGACGGTCCCAGCTATTGCAGGCACGACCACGGCGAGTATGAGGCCTGCGCGGTAAGCGGCGGCGAAGGAGCCCTTTGTCAGGTGGTGATGAGCGAGAGCCGCTCCCGGATCGTCGTACTCCTCTGGTTCGAGAGCGGAGATCAATCCGAATCCGAGAGCGCCGAGCACCATCGCGAGAGCGAAGGCGAACGTGCCGATCGGCACATCGGCTGACGTGAGCGGCACCTCGGCGACGGAGAATCCCCTGGTGACAGACACCATTGATGCGATGAGCGATGCGCCGCCACCGACAGCAAATGCCGCAGCGATCATGTGCCAGACGAGCAGGGGACTGTTCCACAGGATCCGGCCCTTCGCCTGGGCGAAGAGGAATGCCGTGTAGCCGGCGGTGGCCAGTCCCGTGAGCGCAGACAGCCAGATGATTCCGCGCACGACGCTTGTGCCGCCGGTCAGTGCTGCGAGGAACCACAATGCGAAGAGACCGGCTTGGGCGGTGAGAATCCAGGCACCGCGAACAAGCCACGACGACGGGTTGCCGCGGGTGAGGAGGTAGTAGAAGCGGTCCGGTCGCTTGAGGTCGGTGATGAGGAGTAACCCGGTCAGCGCCAGGAACAGCCCCCCGACGAGAGGGGCCGTGAGTCTCATCCACATCGACTCCACGGCAGCTCCGAACAGCAGAGCGATGGCTGCTGCGATGGCGATGCCCGCCGAGATTGCCTTTGTCAGGAAGTAGCTCGATACGCGCCAGCCCCAAGGCATGGGGAACTCATTGGCGTAGACGACGCGGGGTGCCCCAGTGTCGTCGTGAGCGACTGTTCCGTTGGCACTGACGCCGGTTCTGTCGCCGTCCTGATTGGTTGTGAGATCGACGTTGAGCCACGACTGATCGATGTCTGAGGGATCACGCCATATGCCGCCATCTGTTGTTCGTGCAGCAGAAAGTGGCTCAATGTTCACGGGTTGCGCACCCTTGTACCACAGGTTCGGGCTGGTGCCGCGCTCGACTGCTCTTTGCGTGAGGTCTTCCGCCGCAACCATGGCCGCAATGCGAGATTCGGGATCGTCCAGGTCACCGGCAACGATCGCCTGCTCTGGACAGACGACGACACAGGCAGGTTCGATACCGACCTCGACCCTGTGGGCGCAGTAGTTGCACTTCTGGGCGGTGTGCTCGTTCGGGTCGATGTAGAGAGCGTCGTAGGGACAGGCCTGCATGCATGACTTGCACCCGATGCAGCGGGATGTGTCGAAATCGACGATGCCGTCCTTGCGCTTGAACAAGGCTGAGGTAGGGCAGATCGCCACACACGGTGCATCCGTGCAGTGGTTGCATCGCATCACCGAGAAGGAGCGTTTCGTATCCGGCCAGGTTCCCTGCTCGACGTACTTGACCCATGTTCGATTGACCCCGAGTGGCACTTGATGCTCGGTCTTACAGGCCACCGTGCACGCGTGACATCCGATACACGTGGTCTGGTCGATCACGAATCCGTATCGCATGTCTCTCTCTCATCGTTCTTGCGTCAATGAGACCGAAATACCGGTCTCATTGACGCAAGAACCGTTGGGTCAGGTTTGGGGGATCGCCATAACTGCTGCTGTGATGTCTGTTGCGTCGAGGCCGGGGGCATCGACAGTATTGAGGGTTGTCTTGACGACGCTCAGCACGGCGTCTTCACGATGTTCGACTCCGACCAGAGCGTCCTGGAGGTTGCGGAGGGATTCCGCCGGCTCCATGAAGAAGTCGCCCGAGAGCAGAATCCCGTCGATGGCGCCGTCACGCACCGCGACACTTGCTCTCACAAGCCCACCAGGGGCCTTGTGGACGCCTTCGACGACGTTGACGCCCTCGGCGATCTTCACCCTGTCGCCCGATGGCGGCAGTCCGTCGAGATGGAGCCACTCTTCGGATGCGATTCGCTCTTCCTGTTCTGCGATGGCGGCGAGCTCATCGGGTCGCGGTTCATCGAGTACGAGGTCGGTGCGGAGCGTCTCGCTGAAGCACTCGATGAGGATACGGATGCCCTCTTCGCGGGTGGGCGCTGCGTCTCCGAGTTCGCGGTTGATCGTCGTGAGGTACTCCTTCATCGTCGAGTACATCTTGTCGCGGAACTTCTCCGACGGGACGCGGAGCACCCTGACCATGAGCTCGTAGTTGAAGTCGAACATCAGGCTTCCGGCCACGATCATCGATTCACCGACGGTCGCTGCACCCGTTCCGCCGATCTTGCGACCACCGACCTGGATGTCGTTGACGGGACGGTGCACGGCTGGGATGCCCATCCGATTAAGCGCGAGAACGGGTCCCTCGAGGAACTTCGTGTAGACGTCGGCAAGGGTGGTCGGGACCCGTGACTCGTGGAAGATCGTGTGCCAGAACGTCTGCCCCTCATCGAGGTACACGGCACCGCCGCCGATCTCCCGGCGGTAGACAGGTACCCCGGCCTCTCTGCAGAACTCCAGATCAACCTCTGTTCCGGCATCCTGGTGATGTCCGATGCTGACGAAAGGATCGAGCGGCCGGGTGATGGTGATCGTGTCCGGTGTGTCCTCGCGCATTGCGTAGCCAACACCGTGGAAGATGGCGAGCGAGCGGAGAGACTCCACCTGTCCGAAGTCAAGCAATCGAATGGTCATGGGTACCTCTCTGTTGGGTCAATCGGCACATCGGTAACAGCTGATATCGAGTTCGTCGATTCTTTCGCGGTAGGCACTCACGGCGTCGTCATCTCTCAGCAGGCCATCGGGTGCGGTTGCTGGATCATCGGGCCGCACAACCGAAATCCAGCCAGCGTCATAGGGGTCTCTGTTCGCAATGAGGATGTCGCTGTCGAACGTTGCATCATTGGTGGCGATGATCTCGCCATCGAAGGGGGAGTGAATCGGCCCAACCCACTTCGCCGACTCAACCGTTGCGATCGACTTGCCCGCCTCCACCCGCTTGCCGACCTTCTTGAACCTGATCGAAACCATCTTGCCCATCCGCGTCTGGGCAACGTCCGTGAGACCCATGCGTGCCACCTCATCCTCGAAACGCACCCACAGATCGCCGGCAACGTCATAGGAGTATCCGTCAGGGATGGCACAGCCACGGTGGACGATCAACGAATCACCCGCATTCGATCCCTTCGGTCTCGAGGAACGCGAGATAGGCGGCAACACCTTCTTCTCCCGTGACGAGATCCGCGACGTCGGCACTCCAGTCGGTCGGCATGATCTTCATGTACCAGCCCTCTCCGTACGGATCGGAGTTGAGGATCCCGGGATTCGATCCCATGAGAGGATTGGTTTCGATGATCTCTCCTGTGACGGGAGCGGTCACAGGTCCCACCCACTTCCCGCTCTCGACAGTGCCGAGGGAGCGCCCCTTCTTTGCAGGACGGCCGACCTTCTTGGGAAGAGCCGAGATGATGGCATGCGCAAGGTGCTGCGCAACGTCGGTAACACCGACGATCACCGAACCGTCGTCCTGGGGACTCACCCAAACATGCTTCTCTGGCCAGTAGTACAGATCGTCAGGGATATTGCATCCGCGTATCTCACTCATGGGTCGTCTCCTCGCTGTGGTCGTCCCCCCAGTGATAGAGGAACAGATCGAAAGCTACAAGTCGGATCTCGCGGTAGTGGGCTTCGAGGAAATCTGGGTCGTTCGACCTCGGTTTCACCTGCTGACGGTGGAACTCGTCGCACTCCGGGCAGCTGAGCTGCATGAACCGACGACCCCACGAATCTTGCTCGGTGAGGACCTCTTCGTCGTGCTTGTCGGTCAGATGAAGATGAAGCTCCGGACGCGTACCAGTGATCTTGCAGAACGGGCATTTCATTCGACCCCCGAAAGCTCGTGAGCAACGACGCGAGCAGCTCGGTCGATGAGTTCTGCCAATGCGTGGCCACTCGATGTTGCGACAACCTGGTCCGCTTCGGGGACCTTCGATACGAGCCCGGCTGAAACGAGATCACCGACCCGCTCCTGAAGCGTCAATCTCCCGAGTCCCGTCGCCTCCACAAGTTGCCTCGTGGTCATGTGCTCGGGCTCGTGGAGAGCTTCGAGGATGCTGTAGCACTCGGGATTGGAAGCTAGTTGGAATGTTCGCAGGATCGATTCACGTGCCGCCAGCTCCCTACCTGCGGAGTCCGAGCGGAAGGCTTCCTTCCATGAACCCGTGCCGGACTCGAGCCGATCCTCGCGGTCGAGCACGCTGATCTGGTAGCGGAGCATGCCTGCAACATCTTCGCCCAGAGCGCGAGCGGTCACGTCGTCATCCGGTACGCTCCGAATCGTCAGCGGTATGCCCGTGTCACCCAACCGGCACCGCCTCGACCGCCTGTTCGACAAGCTGGGCGATGTCCATGACCTCGATCCTGCCCTCGTTTCCTGTTGTCTTGACAGCGTCCGAGTACATCACCATGTCCTTCGGACACGACACTACGAAGTATTGCACGTCCGCACCGAGGGCGACAGCCTCCCGGATGCGGTTCTCGGCGGGTCGTTCGTCGAGTTCGGAGTCATCCATCCAGATTCGACCTCCGCCTGCCCCGCAGCAGAAGCTGTTCTCGCGGCATCGCCCCATCTCGACGAGTTCGAGTCCCATCGCACGAATGAGTCGACGGGGAGCTTCGTACTCGTCGTGATATCGACCGAGGTAGCAGGGATCGTGGTAGGTCGCCCTGCCCGAAAGCGTTCCGAGTCGCAGCGATCCGTCGCCCACGAATGCATCAAGCAGCGCTGTGTAGTGGTACACATCGTCGTCGGTCGGATACTCCCCCCTGAGCGTGTTGAGTGAATGTGGATCCGTCGTGAACACGCGTTTGTAGTCAGCAGATTCGAAGGCTTCCACGTTCTGGTCCCGCAGCATCTCAAAGAGGCCTTCCTCGCCCGCTCGGCGCACATCGTTGCCTGCGTTGCGCTCTGCGTCATAGAGGATTCCGAAGTCCGCACCTGCGGTTGACAGCAGTCTGGCGACTGACTGGGAAACCTCGGTGGCTCTTGGATCGAAGGAACCGTGATCCCCGACGAACCACAGGTAGTCGACGGGTTCCTTTCGTGCGTCCTTGAGCTTGAAGTCGAGCGGTTTCGTCCACCGTGCCCGTTGCTTGGCAGACTTCCCGAAGCTGTTGCCGCCCCTGGCGAGGGCTTGGAATGCGTTCTGGAGTCCGGGTTCGACGTCGCCGACGTCAACGAGGCGTCTGCGTAGTTGCACGATCGTCGGTATGTGCTCGATCGCGACGGGACAGACCTCCATGCATGCCATGCAGGTCGTACATCCCCACAGTGTCTCGGAACTGATCACAGCACCAGCGACCTCTGTTTCACCGGCGTGCGCCGGCTGTGCTCCCTGGCCGTACCAGAGCCTCAGGCCTGACTTCGCATCGGCGTGCTCGCGGAGATCGAGGATGAGGTCTCGCGGTGACAGTGATGAGCCGGACACCTTTGCCGGACAGACCTCGTGACAGCGACCACACTTGGTACACGAATCGAGGTCGAGCAGGTTCTTCCAGGTGAAGTCGTCGATCGAGCGGTAGCCGGGAGCGGCGGCATCATCGACATCGGGGAGGATGGCAGCCGAACGTGGGTCGGCGAAAACCAGGTTCAGGGCGTCGTCGATCACGTGCATGCCCTTCGAGTACGGGAGGTATGCAACGAAGCCCAGTGCTGCTGCTGCGTGCACCCACCAGGTGACGATGCGTGCGGCGTCGTTTCCGGCTTCGCCAAGCGGACGAGTGATTTGAGCGATCGTCCAACCTGCGATCGACACTATCTCGAAGTCGGGGAAATCCGTCGCGGCGATCCGGAATCCCTCGAGAAGGAATCCCGAGATGCCTATCGCAAGCAGGATGAGGGCGAATACCTTGTCATCGAGTGAGTAGCCCGAGCGGTCTGCTTCCGCGCCATCGGCTCGGGTGTAATCGAGACGGTCGGGCTTCCTCCGCCGGATGATGGCAAGCGACACGAGCCCAGCGATGAAGCCGATGCCGAAGATGTCGAGCACGAAGGCGTATCCGATGTAGAAGGCTCCGTGCCAGAACTGCCATTCAGGTTTCCCCAGGAGCACCGCGATGATGTCTTCGTCGAGTGCAATGATCGTCGTGCCGATGAGCAGCACGATGAATCCCCAGAAGACGAAGAAGTGGGCGATTCCAACAGACAGCTTCCGCTTTGCGATCGTTCGGTTGGACGCCAGATCACCGAGCGCGTGGAGGAACCTCTTGAAGTCGAGGCGAGACACCGACTTGCCTCGCGCATACTTGCGGAATCGCCGGTAGAAGCCCCACAGGAAGATTCCGATCGCCGCGGTCGTTGCCACGTAGAACACAGCGATGCTCCAACCGGGGAATCCGAGGAAGACTTCTCGTCCGGCGACGTCAGCTGCAACGAACACGGGGACGGTCATCAACCTTCCAACCGGTCCGTGAGCTCAGGCATGAAGTCGAAGATGTCGCCTACCCATCCGTAGTGGGCAACGCCGAAGATCGGAGCCTGGGGGTCCGAGTTGATAGCGATGATCGTCGATGCGTCCCGCATCCCTTCGAGGTGCTCGGGTGCTCCCGAGATACCGAGGGCGAGGTACACCTTCGGCTTCACCGACAAACCTGACTTGCCGACCTGTCTGCTCTTGGGCAACCATCCCTGGTCGATGATCGGCCGTGAGGCCGCGAGCGACGCACCGAGGGCGTCGGCGAGTTCCTGCGCCTCCTCGATGTTGTCCTCGGACTCGATGCCGCGTCCGACGGCTACCAATACCTCTTCTGCCGTGATGTCGACGTCGCCACTCTCCGGCTCGTTGAGTGCCACGAATTCGATGCTGAGATCAGACACGGCTGCGTCTATCGACTCGATAGCGCCAGCGCCCCCAGCTCTGCCGTCATCGGCAGAAGCTGATCCGGACAGCATGGCGAAGATCGCCCTGTCACCGTCGATCTCCACGTCGACCTCGACCTTGCCTCCATAGAGCTGGCAGGTGGCTGTGAGGCCGCCTGATGCGTCAAGGTCCAAGCAGTACGACACCAAGGGAAGGTCGGTGGCGGTTGCCACGATGCTTGCAACGTCCATACCCACCGATGTGTAAGGAAGGAGCACTATCGCCGGCTCCCGTGCCTGGACGAGGGTCGTGAAGATGGCAGCGTGCCCCTGGGGATTGAAGTCGCCGAGCGAGTCGGAGTCACCGACCAGGATGCGATCAGCCCCTCCGAGACTGCCCGCGAGTCCACTCGCACCGGGACCCACGATGGCGGCGTCCACACTGCCGCCGGTTGCTCCGGCGAGCTTCCTCGCCATGGCGAGGAGTTCGAATGATGCCTCGGTTACCTCGCCATTGAGGTGCTCTGCGTATACGAGGATGTCCTGTGTCATATCGACCTCCTACCTCACACCTGCGGCGGCGAGGATCTCGACCACCTTGTCTGCGGCGGCCTCTTCGTCGCCGTCGATCATCTCTGCTCCGTCCCCAACCTCAGGGAGGCGCATCCCTGTGATGCGGACGCGGTCCGTCGGATCCGGGTCGTCGAAGTCGACCGACTCGAGGGCTCCTGACTCCTGCGCCTGCCTGATGCGGGCAACGGCGACATAGCGTGGCGCTTCCCTGGCCGTCTGGACGCCGAGTACGACGGGAAGCGAGACGCGGTAATCAGCTGTGATCCCCGCCCAGAACTCCTTCGTGACCTTGAGGTCTCCGCCGTCCGGAGTTGCCGAGATGACAACCGACATGTGCGGCATTCCGAGTTCGGCCGCGACAAGCATTGCCACTTGTCCATCAAGCTCGTCAGAGGCCTGAACACCGCTGAGGATCAGGTCATACCCGCCGTCCCGCAGCGCGTCAGCAAAGGCGGTTGCTTGACCATGGGCATCGATGACATCGAGGTCCTCGCCGAGCATCTGGGCACTGTCAGCGCCCTTTGCGATCGCAGTGTGCAGCATCTGTTCGACCTCGTCGGCAGTACCGAGGGCATATGCCGTCAGAGATCCGCCGACCTCCTCCTTGATCAGCAGGCCCTCCTCAAGTGCATGGTCGTCGAACTCGTTGAGGACGAACCCGAGGAAGTCCCTGTCGAGATCCTCACCATCGATCTCGAGCTCTTCCACCGGGTCGGGCACAGCTCGCAGCAGTACGGCAATGTTCATCCTCTCTCCTTACCTATTGATCGGTTGTACGTTGGTCAGTCAGATTCCAAGCCCATGGCTTGCGCCAACAGCTCTGAGATGTCCCTCACCACGAGCGCTTCGTCGTTGTTCGTCGACTTGACGGCATCCTCGAATCGGGAAACCTCATAGGGACACACGACACAGAGCGTGTCGGCCCCTGTCTCCACGGCCTCGAGCACGCGCTTCTCCGAGAGTCGCATCGATTGGTTGTCCGCTGCGAAGCCATCGAGCCACATACCGCCACCACCACCGCCACAGCAGTAGCCGTTCTGGCGGTTCCGCCACATCTCGACTCGTTCGGCTCCTGGGAGCGCATCGATGAGGTCCCGCGGCTCGTCGTAGACACCATTCTGCCTGCCGAGGTAACAGGGATCGTGGAACGTGACCTTCGCGCCGATGTCCTCGGACAACCCCATATCCGCGATGCGCTCGGCGAGGAATGTTGAGTAGTGCACCACGTTGTACTCGCCGCCCCTTGCGGGGTACTCGTGCAAGAACGCGTTGTAGGCATGCGGGTCGGTGGTCAACAGGAGGTCGAACTCATACTGGTTCAGTGTCTCGATGTTCTGATCAGCCAGCATTTCGAAGAGGCCCTGTTCGCCTGCCCGCAGCATCGAGTCGCCGTCGTGGCGTTCCTCGGCACCGAGAATCGCGAAGTCGATGCCGAGTTGTGTGAGGACTCGAGCCAGGCTGCGCGAGGCTTCCATGCCTCGCGGGTGGTACGAGGGGTAATCGCTCACCCACCAGAGGACATCGACCTTGCGGCCCAAGTCCGCGATGAGCGGTACATCGACGTCGAGGCCTTTGGTCCAGGCATGTCGGCGCTTGGCGTTCTTGCCGAGGGGGTTGCCGTAGCGAGCCGTCTTCTCGAAGACGTCCTGCAGTTCGGCGGGAACATGACCCTCGAGGACGGCCTCCTTGCGGACAGCAGGCATGATCTGGAGCATGTCGACTTCCTTCGGGCACACCCGAAGGCAGTTCGCACATGTGGTACAGAGCCAGAGGTCGTCGCTCGTGAAGAAGTCCATCCCAATCTGCAGCTTGCGGTACAGCTTGCGGGGGCCGTAATCCCCGACGTGGTCGACGGGGCACACCGCAACGCACTGTGAACACTGGTAGCAGTAGCCCATCGACTCCCCACCGTCGAGCGCAGTGACCGCGTCGAGTTTCTCGACGTCGTAGTCGAAGATGACTCGCTGTTCGAACATCCGGTTCCAATGACCAGAGATATCGACGCCCTCGAGTTCGTAGGTCTCGTGCTCGACGACCCGGCCGGGGTCGACCTTGGGGCTTATCTCTCTACCCATCAAGCCACCTCCGCGATCGCCGGTGTCCGGTTGACGCCAAGGAGACGTTGCACGAGGTCGGCGAGATCAGGGATGATCCGGTTGAATTCATTGGTCATCCGCATGCGAAGCGTTGTGTACATGTAGACCGCGTACACCGATGCGAGGAAGACATCGGTTCCGAACACACCGAATCCCTCGGTTCGAAAACCGGCAGCCTCGCCGACATCGTTGAGGAAGGCGTAGGCGATGCCGATGCGCCGGTATGTTTCTGACACCGAGTTGCCATCGAGATCGATCTCATCCATGACGACGAGTGGGAGCGCGCCGGTGCCGGTCGAGGGGTTCCACATCCAGCGTGTCCAGAGCCAATAGCGATCAGGGTTCGTGAAGTGGAGGATCTCTGAGCCGAGGTCATGGCCTGTTCCCACCTGGACGTTCCTACCGATTCCATCGATGAGGTCGGTGAACTGCTCGAGACGTTGGCCGGGCGGCATGTCTGCGTAGAGCAGGCCTCGTGCTGCGCGTCTGTAGCCGTCGAGTGTCAGCGTTGTCAGGATGACTTTTGCCTTCCGACGCGACGAGAAGATGTACCGCAGGGATGCCATGGCGGTCTCCTCGTCGAGATCGCCGATCGCGTCGGGTCCGAACGATGCAGCGAAGAACTTCGACTTGGTTTCAAGCCTTGAGGCGATGTCTCCCAGGTCGTGTTCGGAGACGCGTTCGAGTGCGAGTCTCGTGAACTCTTGCGCAGTGGGCGTGTCGATTACCTGCCCAACAAGCATTGGGTCACCCGTCACACCGTCACCGCCGCTGATCTGAGCATTGAGACCGCCTTCGCGGCCGCCGCGCCCGCTGCTGATATCGAGTCGTCGAGGTCAGCCGGACCGGTCGCCGCGCCGCAGACGTACACGCCTGGCGTTGTGGTCGTCACGGTATCGAGCACATCGTGGTCCGTGTCGACGAATCCGTACTTGTTGGTGGAGAGGCCGAGGACGTCGGCCATGGCGGTCGTACCCGCGCTCGGTTCCATCCCGACGGCGAGGATCACCATGTCCATTGCCACCTCCATCGGGCGGCCCATGGTCGTGTCCTCGCCTCTGACGACGAGTCTGCCGTCCTTGGACAAGATCTCGGTGATGATTCCCTTGACGTAATTGACCTTGTGCTCTTCCTGGGCTGGCCAGTAGATCTCGTTCTCCCAGTAGCCATACATACGCATGTCGATATAGAAGATGAACACCCTGGCGTCGGGCACCATTTTGCGGATCTCTATGGCCTGTTTCGACGAGATACCACAGCAGACCTTCGAGCAGTACTCGTTTCCTATCTGGCGGTCCCTCGAACCGACGCATTGGACAAATGCGACGCGCTCGGGTGACTTCCCTGTCGATGGCGTGACGAAGTTTTCATTCTTGAGCATCTTCTCTGCATCAGCGATCGTGATGACGTCCGGGTACTCGTAGTACTGATACTGCTGTGTCTCGCGCCCGGGATCGAAGTGCTGGAACCCCGTGGCGAGGATGACAGCGCCAGCGTCGATGCTCGCAGTTGATCCGTTCGATGACACGCTCACGGAGAATTCACCGACGGACCCGTTGACCGCGGTGATCTCGGTTCCGGTGCGAATCTCGACGAGGTCGTTGGACGTGACAGCATCGATCATCTCTGCCATGGCACTCGACGCATCTCGGAAGTGGTGCGTCAGCGCCGCGTAGTCGGCGTGGATCGGCATGCCCCCGGCAACGTCCTTCTTCTCGATCAATGTCACAGGACTGCCAAGCTCGGCTGCCAGTCTTGCTGCCTCGAGCCCTGCAGGGCCCGCGCCTACAACCACCACACGATCACTACGCATCAGCGTCCTCCCAATTCAGGTATTCGATCTCGCCGCTCTCCAGGCGCTTCAGGTCTTGCTCGAACTCGGCCCAGGCAGCCTCCCAGTCGATGCCCATCTTCTCGAGGAGAGCCGTGTAGTCGGTCGCATGCCAGTGCAATTGCACGACCCGGTAGGGGTGTGCACCCATTGCGAGGGCTGCAAATTGGGCGTCCGACATCACGGGAACGCCGACGTTGCGTTGGTGAGCCTTCACGGCGAACTGGCTCTTGTCGAGCGTCGTAACGCATCCCGTATCGTGGGTGATCACGACATCAGGATTTGCTTCTTCCTTCATGATCTCGATCTTGCGCTGTGTTGCGAACGACCGACTGAAGTCACGCTGGACCAGAATGTGCCTGAATCCGAAGCCACAGCAGTCGAAGAACGTCGAGTAGTCGCCGACTGTTGCGCCGAGCGCTTCCACAGTGCCTGTCACCGTTGCCGTGCGCTGGCCGCCGTAAATGTCCGGATCGTAGATGGCATCCTCGGTGACGAGCTTGTAGTAGTGACACGCTGGGTGGATCGAGGCTGTGACGTTCGAGAAATCGCGGGTCTGACGCTCTGCAATTTTGTCCCGCATCACGTGAATCCACTCCGAATAGTGGACGATCTCCTCTGGTACGACAAGAGGCTTGTTCAGCTTCTCCATGATGTCGCGCACCTTGCGCCTCAGCTCAGGATGATGCACGAGCTCGGCCCTGGTCTCTTTGTAATGGCCGTACGAAGTGCCGCAATGAATCAGGGGGTAGAAGCCCGTTGCATGGGCGGCGGCGAAGTTCCTCGAAGCGACACTTGCCTGAGCAACCGCGTTCGATGTGGCTGATGCGTAGTAGTTCCAAGCCGTACAAGACGTCTGATCGGTCGGGTCCTCGTACGTCATGCCGAACTGTCTGTTCAGCCAGAAGATTGAGGTCGAGTAGCCGGGTATGTGGCCACACTGTCCACACGACTTGTGGTGCCAGGTCATCTCCAATGGGATCTTCTTCATGCGTCCGTACTTGGTCATGACTTCGACGTACGGCTCGGGTACCCGCTGGACGATCAGCTCGCCTGCACTCTCGAGCTCGAAGAGCTTCTCGCGTATGTCCTCGGTCGGTGCATCCGCCGGGTTTGGTGGCGGTGGCCTTCTAATCGAATCCAGTGGGATGAACGTTGCTTCTGTGGTCATGGTTGGGCTCCTAGACCTCGTATCCGGCGTCTTCAAGGGTCTCTTCCATCACATCCAGGATGATCATGTGGAGTCCCTCGTCTGCTTCTTCGATCATGTCCATCACATCTGAGTGCAGCCAGATGAGATACAGCTCGATGAGTGTCTCCTCGGACACCTGCCAGCTCATCTCAGTCGTGTGCAGAGTCTCGGGTGGCAGTGCTCTTCGCCAGAGTTCGAGATTGTCCGAGGTCTTCTCGACGTCCGGACCCCAGTCGGGGAAGGCGTCTGGCTGAAGCATGTCTGGCGAGATCTGGGTACCCGTCGTCATGATCTTGTAGACGACTCGTCCGTAGCCCTCCAAGGCATCCTTCGCCGACGCTAGACCGTGCTTCACGGACACCTCACGCAGCAGCGTGATCAAGCCACCGGGCGAGTTCTCCCTGGGGCATCGGTTGCACGAGAAACACTGTGAGCAGTTCCATACATCGTCGTTCATCTGCTCGTAGATGAGCTCGACATCTTCTCGGGCCGCCGCCTGGGCGATCTTGCGCGGCGAAAAGTCGTAGTACTTGGCCGATGGACATGCTGCGACGCAGATACCGCACTCGTAGCAGCCGTACAGATAGTCGGGGAATCGATCATCCGCCTTCACCTCTTCCCAGAGGCCGAGTTTGTCCTCGTAGGCGACCTCGGTGTAGCTGTCGGGGGCAAGCGTCGCTCCCGAATCAGCGGTGAACGGCATGGGAGGGGCGGTTGTTGACATCAGAAACTGATGACCGCGTCGGCTTCGGCGGCCATGTCGTTGAACGCAGCGCCTCCGATCAT
>JBDLJV010000028.1:0-17942 GCA_039714175.1 Actinomycetota bacterium | reverse complement strand
TGCTCATGGTCGCCCTCGATCGCCTCGGCAGAAGCGCGGTCCTTGCTTCCCTGCCTCGCCTCGCTCACTCCCCCGGGGACGCGCACATAGACGGCGAGGGACCGCTCAACGGTTGAGGGATCACGCTCAGCCTCCGCGCACGCGTCATCGATCCTTGCGAGCAGCGATCCAGCTCCTTCGATCGAGTTGCCGTACCACGCATGCCAGCCGTTCCAGCTGTCTACATGCGGGAGCGTTGCACGGAGCACCCGCGGACCCTGTGATCCGATCATGAGCGGCATCGCCGGACGGGCCGGCGGCACAAGCTCACAGTCCCGAATCGTGTAGTACTTGCCCTCGAAGTCGATCGCGCCTTCTCGCAGGAGCGTCCTGATCACGAGGAAGGCCTCCTCGAACCGGCTGGCGCGATGGTCGAACGGGAACCCGAAAGCGTCGTACTCGATACGGTTCCACCCGGCGCCAAGACCGAGGATCAGGCGACCACCGGAGATCTCGTCAACCGTGGCAGCCTTCTTTGCGAGCATGGCAGGGCTGTGGAACGAAGTGGATGCAACCAACGGGCCGATTTGGATCCGGTCGGTGGCCGCTGCTATTCCGGCGAGCATCGACCAGGCTTCCCATGGTCCCAGCGTTCGCCCTTCGTTGCGGTACAACAAGTGGTCGCCCACCCAGAGCGAATCGAAACCGACCGCCTCAGCGGCAACAGCCATGTTGCGAACTTCCGGCCAGGTGACGAGCCTCTCCACCTCGGGGAGTTGCACGCCGACGCGCAGTGATCGAGCCAATGGACACCTTCCTAGTCGATGTCCCCTAGAAACTAGTGCTCCGAGATCTCTCGCTGCCTCCACCGGTTCGCCAAGGTGACGATCAAGGTGATCGCGACCGCCGCAACGAGGATTCCAATTGCGATGCCGATCTGCTCCAAGAGTTCAGGGGCTATCAGGAGCACACCACCGAGTCCGAGCATCATCAGGCCGGATAGCAGCTTCAGTGTGCGCCCCTCCTCGGGTTGGAGCTTGCGGGAACCGAGCTTCCACACGAACGCCGTGACGATCATCAGCAGTGGGATGACGTAGATCACGTTGTAGAGGACGAGGTACCCGTAGTACGACGGCGTGCTCAGACCGTTGAGCGTCAGGACCCGGGTGAAGACCATCGGCAGACCAGCAGTGCACAGCAGTTCGTAGCTGTTGGCCACGATGGCAAGCGCGACAGTCGCACCGAGAACCGGGAGGAATCTCTCGCCTGCAACGAGTCCCCGCATGCGCTTGAACAAACCCGGTTTCGCGGTCTCCGGGATCGAGAGCGATGCACCGGTCCCCGGCTTCGCGTAGTCCTTGAGGTTCAGAACCGCTACAGCAATCGCAACGCTCCCAGCCGCGAAGCTGATCCATGCCAGGTGTCCCGTCACGAGGAAGAGGTTCAGCCATGCCGCCATGAACACGAAGTAGAGCACGCCCGAGATCACGACGAACGTCGCCCCTACGATCGCCATCCGTGTTCGGCTGCGCGTGTGAACGAGCAGGCTCAGCAGGAAGAGGAGGACGAAGAACGCACAGGGATTGAACGCGTCGAGGCCCGCCACGATCGCCGTGAACACCGGGAGCGGCACTGCGGACGCAGACACGACACCGACGCCAGGCACCTCGACCTCAGCTGCTGCCACAGTGGTGGTCGTCACCTGCGGAGAGTCCGCGGCGTACTGCTCGTGGCAGGCATCCACCTGGGCGGCGAGATCTGCGCCGACACCGTACTCGTTGTCGTACCCGACGATCATGCGATCGCAGAACATGAAGGTCGGCACACCCGTGATGTCCTCACCGAGTTCGGTTGCCACTGCCATCGCTGTCTCTGCGACTTGTGGATCTCCTGAGTCGGCTTGGAGCCACCAAACATTCAGCCACGGGCGAGCGTCCTGCATCTCCTCGATGAAGGGCATTGCCTCCTGGCAGTGGGGACACGTACTCGAGTAGACGAAATAGAACTCGACAACTGTCTCACCATCTTCGGTGTGGTGCCACGTGTCATCAGCGGCAACGACCTTCGCTGGTAGCAGTACCCAGAAAGCCACGAGAGCGAGCACAACCAGTCCAAGCCTTCCAGCGGAAGTTCGGTCACCTGGCATGACTCCCCCAGAATACACGCGAGGGGCCATTCCCTCTGCCCGAACATGACCGATCTCGTGGTGTCGCTCACACTTCACCGTACAATCGAGCCATGACCGCCATCGCTGCGAACCCACCGATTCCCGGAACACCGCTCGATCCCCCGCCCATCGAGGTTCCGGAGCTGATCCAGAATCTCGACGAGGGAGACGACGCCGTCGCCGAGGCAGTTGGGGTCGTATACAGAGCGGTCACCCGATTCAACTACGCACGATCGGCGATCCTTGCTGCAGGAACGACGTACTACGCGTTCCTCGCCATGTTCTCGCTCATCGCTCTCGCCTACGGAATCACAGCGATGTTCGGCGCCGACAGACTGGCCACCTACCTCACACAAGCGATCTCCGAAGCATTCCCCGGTCTCCTCGGAGAGGAGGGCATCGATCCGGCGGAGCTTCGCGCCATCGGTCAGGCAGCGTCGGCCGTCGGATTGGTCGTCATGTTGTACGCGGGGAGTGGCGCAATGGTCGCCGCGAGCAGTTCCATCCACCTGATCTACGGTGCTCCTCCGGACCCTCGCAACTACGTGAAGAAGCGAGTCATCCTGCTCGGCTGGCTGATCATCATCGGTCCGCTCATTGCCTTCTCGTTCGTAGCAGGGACCATGATCCACCGGGTCTCGTATCGAGTGTTCAATGCCCTCGAAATCGAGGGATCGACAGATCGCTTCCTGATCACGCTCCTTGCCGTTGTGCTGACACTCGCAGCCGACGTCTTGGTTGTCTATCTGATACTCGGCCGGCTCGGAGGAATCCGGCCACCAAGCAGAGCGCTCATGATTGGGTCAGCGGCAGGAGCGATCGCTCTCCAACTGCTGAGG
The DNA here is from genome assembly GCA_039714175.1 of Actinomycetota bacterium. Lineage (GTDB taxonomy): Bacteria > Actinomycetota > Acidimicrobiia > Spongiisociales > UBA5794 > B3-G11. Next base: position 14,957 of record JBDLJV010000028.1, on the reverse strand, counting down.
ATCCCCATGGGATGGATCCTCGAACTCTCCCTGGACAAGCCCCAATACGGGGCTCTTGCGATCCCGATCGGCATCCTGCTGGTTCTCTACCTGAACTCCAACGCGATCTACGGCTCCGCCGCATTCGCAGCAGGGATCGCCGAAAAGGACGTGCCTCTCGATGAGATCGCCCCTGCTATCGAGATCGAAGAAGCTCAGCCCGATCTCGACGAGGACCGTCCCACCGCAGCGACGTAGGGGCAGTTCCACCGGGCATCGAATTACTCATATCGTCTTGCGGAAGATCCGGAGCCAGTACGCTGCTCGCCCATGGATCGATGGGATGGCGGCAACGACTACGACCTGTTCATGGGTCGATGGAGCAGGCTCATCGCTGATGAGTTCGTGCGGGAGTTGGGTGCGCGCGAGGGACTCCGGTGGCTGGATGTCGGATGCGGGACGGGTGCGTTACTCGATGCAGCGTTGGCCGCTGCAGGGCCCTCAGCTGCGCACGGCGTGGATCCGTCGCATGAGTTCGTACAAGCCTGCCGCGACCGGCTCGGCTCTGATGCCAAGATTCGCGTTGCAGACGGCGACCAACTTCCGTTCGACAAGGCTTCGTTCGATCTCGTTGTCTCCGGCCTCGTGTTGAACTTCATCCCCGATCCGCTGGCGGCGATACGTGAGTGGAGACGGGTAACCGAGCCTGGTGGCTTGATCTCGCTGTACGTGTGGGACTACGCCGGTGGCATGGAATTCCTCAGGTACTTCTGGGATGTCGCTGCCGATCTGGACCCGGCTGCCCATGCGCTCGACGAAGGGGTCCGCTTCCCCATCTGCCAACCAGAGCCCTTGGCCGATCTCTTCACGGAAGCGGGACTGTCGAATGTCACGACAGGCGCCGTCGAGGTCGCCACGCCGTTCTTGAGCTTCGGCGACTACTGGGCACCGTTCCTGAGAGGCCAGGGCCCGGCTCCCAGTTATGTGTCGTCGCTGGCACCGCCCCAACAGGAGCAACTCAAGTCTCGGCTGAAGGACGTCATTCCTACGTTGCGGAACGGAGCCGTCCAACTGACAGCAAGGGCTTGGACCGCCACCGGTGTCGCCTGATCCATGATGCAGCGAGTGGCGACTCGGTAGCATGCACCGCAATCGATGAACAACGAACGACGAACGATGAACGATGAACGACAGCTGCTGAACACAGGACGGTCCGCGTGGGCGTTCGTCGGAATCGTCGCCGCAGCCGCAACCATCTACTTCGCCCTGGCCTACCTCTCGGGGCTTGTCATCCCGCTTGTGATCGCCGCTGTCATCGGGATGCTCTTCACGCCGGTCGTCGATCGTGTCGAGCGCTATGTACCGAGATCCATCGCCTCGGGACTGGTCCTCATCGGACTCATCGGGCTCGGCTACTGGACGACAGCTGTAACCGTCACCGGGATCGTGGAGCAGGCCCCCGAGATCGGCAAACAGATTCGAAGCGGACTTGAGGCCTTCGTTGCCTGGCTTGCAAACCTCGGATGGGACATTGCCGATCCAGAACAGATCGTGAACGAACTCGAGGAAATCCTCTCCTCGATGCTGCCCGGCCTGGCGTCCCTCGTGGGAAGCGCCTTCACGACCGTGGCAGCGTTCCTCGCCGGGACGCTCATGGCGCTGTTCTTCCTGTACTTCGTTCTGGCGGACTGGGCACAGCTATCGGGCTGGGTCGGCAGGCACCTCGGCGTGGCACCTGATCTGGGTGAGGCGATGGTTGAAGACACGGTCTGGTCGATGCGGCAGTACTTCTACGTCCTGACCCTGTCGAGCCTCATTACGGCAGTCGTCACCGGGGTCACGATGGTCGCGCTCGGTCTTCCCTTGGCGTTCACGGTTGCCGTCGTGACGTTCATCACCTCGTATGTGCCGTATCTCGGTGCGATCTTCTCCGGATCCTTTGCCTTCCTCATCGCCCTGGGCGCGGGAGGCGTGGGCGACGCGATCATCATCCTGCTCGTGATCCTCGTCGTCCAGAACGTGGTCCAGCCGCTCGTCAATGCCAAGCTGACCGAGAGCGCGCTTCACATACACCCTGTCGTTGTCTTCGGCTCCACCATCGTCGGTGCGGCGGTTGCCGGGATTCTCGGCGCCACGCTGTCCGCGCCGATAGTCGCAATGCTCGTCGCCATCCACAAGCGCATCGCGAACGCCAGAAAGGCAGCCGTCGAGTCCCCCTGACAATTCAGAGGGCGGCTGCGACCTGGGCGACGGATAGCACAAGGAGCAACAGGACGATTGCGAATGCGATCCAGTACAGATCCTCGCAGAACTCTCTGGAACGTTGCTTCATACGTACCTCCGGATTACTGATCTGCTGTGGCTTGCGGCGGGATCCCGCCACCGTCTGTGACGGGATCCCAGTCCTCGCCCTTCTCGGCGATGAATCAATCCGCAATATTGAGGTGGCCGCCTGTGCCAACCGGCGTGATCGGGGGAACCGGCAGCCCCGCCTCCACGTACTTCACGGTCGCATGGGGCGTCCCAGGAGAGGCGAGCACATCGTCGCTGATCAACGTTGCGCCACTGTCCATCTGCTGGGTGCTTCCGATTACCGGAAGGGCAAGCACCATGAGGAGAAGCACGATCCCGACTATGAGAGTCGTCCGCATTGTCTTCACCTCCTTCACGACAAGCATCGCGTCGGCGCCTCAAGGATCGGTAAAGACCCGGTCAACGCTCGCTCATCTACGGCTCATCCCTCTCGGACACCTGCCAGCCCGTGCAACGGCGCGAGGACTCCCCATTCAAGGTCGGGCACAAACCTGCCGATTCCCCAGTGTGGAACAGAATCCTGTGGAAGATCAAACACAAGCAAACCAGGGTCATGCAGTACGGCAACGCATGGCTCGCGTCCTGCTCATGGCAGGCGCCGTAGCAGTGCTACTCGTTGCCGCCGTCGCGTTGTCCTCCGACGCCGGATCGCGTGATGATGTCGCTGGCCAGGTGATTCGGATCTCCATAACCCTGCTCATCCCAGCCGCGATCATGCTCCTGTACTGGTACATCGTTCGAAGGCAGGTACGTGCGACCACGACCGACGTCGAGTCGAACCTTGCAGAGGATCAAAGCATCATCGATCGAGTGTCACACCAGATCAGGGACCAATTGACCGTTATCTACGGATTCTCGGAAACACTCCTCGACAGCGACCTGGAGGATCGGGCGGAAGTGCGCGATGTTCTCACCGTGATAAACGCCGAGGCAGTGGACCTCAGCAGGGTCGTTGACGATCTTGTCTCTGCTGCTGAGCTCGATTCGGGAGACGTCGAGGTCTCTCTCGACCACTTCGATCCATCGATCGAAGTTGACAGGGTCGTGATCCCCTTCCGAAGGCTCGGTCATGAGATGTCGATCGACTGTTGGTCCGGTCCCGCTATTTCGGACGCGATTCTCTTCCGACAGATCGTGCGGAGCCTCATCTCCAATGCTGTCGCGCACGGAGGATCGGAGATCGCAGTGGTGGGAGAGCGAACAACCGACACACTCAGGTGCACGATCGCAGATGATGGCGAAGGGATCGAGCCGAGCGTCGAGAGGCGGATCTTCGGCTCATCCGATGTCCCGGCATCCAGAGAAGACAGTGTCGGTGGATTTGGACTCGGACTCACCGTATCCCAAGCGCTCGCCCGCAAGCTCGGCGGACAACTGACCTATGAGCGAACACCTGACGTCACGATGGTCACACTGGAACTCCCGGCTCATGATTGGCCGAAGGCACCGATCTCGGCCCCACCACCGATCGAGCAGCTTGATGATGACGAGGAGCCAGAGGAGGACCGGGCCGAGGACCTCCCAACCGCCAAGGTGCGGATCTCCTTCGAGGAAGGCGACAGCCGCGACACTGCGATCGAAGCGCCCGCGAGTCCGTCATGAAGGAAGGATTGGTCGAGCGGTTCGGCGCCCCAGCAATCCTGTTGACGGTCGTCATCCTCAGCGTCTCGATCGTCGCCGGACAAGCGCTCGCCCAGACGGTTGAATCCTTCAGAGACGATTTCTCCGGCATCTCGTACTCAGGGAACAATGGCACCTTGAGTTGGAGTGGAAGCTGGAGGGAATCAGGTGAAGGCGACGGACCCTCCGCCGGTTCGGTTCGGGTTGTCGACAGTGATCGGTGTGCTGGGGGTGTTGGTCGCTGTCTTCGCATTGGGAGTGAAGGCGGGAATCTCTCGAACCACGGCGTGGCCAGGACCGCCGATCTTGAGAACGCCCAATCAGCAACGTTGTCGTACCACTATCGCCGCCAGACACAGGGCAAGGCCACAGGGACCATCACCGTGCAGATCTCTGGGAATGGTGGATCATCGTGGAGCACTCTGTCGACGATCAGCTTTCAGGGATCGCAGAACGCGGCGACAGCGACACACGACATCAGCGGGTACACGGCGAGCAACACAACGCTGCGATTCCGAGGGTCCGGTTCGGGAATCACCGGCTACGTCTATTTCGATGCGATCGAAGTCGTCGCTGAGATGGTCCAGTCAACGACCACCACGACCACTGCCCCACCCACGACAACGACCACTGCCCCAGCAGCAACCACAACCACAACTCCTGTGTCGTCGACTACCACAACAGCAGCTCAGTCCACGTCCACGACAACGGATCCGGGCTCATCGACGACCACGACGGTGCCGACCGTGGCACTGTCCGCAGCACCATCGACGACGGTTCCATCAGACTCTGGTGCAACCTCCGACGAGGTAGCTGATGTACCGGACACTCCGCGAGTCGATGCAGCAGGCGAATCCCCCGACCTCCAGGACGGAGCTTCCGACAACCAGGGCCCCGCCCTCGCTTCGATCGCTCTGGATGCTGCATCAGGCGGCGCAGTGACCGGGATACTGCTTCTCGCACTGATGGCCGGACTCGTGATCGCCGGCATCGATCGAAAGCGGGAATGATCCAGCAGGTGGATCGTGCCCAACAGTGTCGACGTATACACGCTCGAATGCTGCCCTTCGACTCCGCAGGTGGCAGCAGGTAGGGTGACCGCATGACATCAAGGGATGAAGTCATCAGACAGGGCACACTCGACGCGATCGTCAGATCGGCCGCCGACGCGATCATCACGGCTGACGCCAACGGGGACATCGAGACCTGGAATCCTGCTGCTGCGGGCATGTTCGGCTATTCAGCGGACGAAGTGGTCGGTCGATCCCTCACAATGTTGGTTCCGGAGAGGTTCCGATCAGCCCACGAGGCCGGAATCGCACGGGTCGTCTCCACCGGCGAGACACGCATCGTGGGCCAGACCGTCGAGGTCTTCGGCCTACACAAGGAAGGTCACGAGTTCCCGATCGAGCTCTCTCTTGCCACCTGGATGGAAGACGACGAACGCTTCTTCAGCGGGATCATCCGCGACATCTCGGAACGATCCGCCATGACCGATGCGCTCGCCATCTCTGAGCGTCGCATGGAGGCCATTCTCGATTCGGCGAACGACGCCATCATCTCGGTCGACGATCGGGGCCGCGTCGTACTGTGGAACTCGGCAGCCGCCGACATGTTCGGGTACACATCCGAGGAGATGCTTGGCGAGTTCATGACCGTCGTCATCCCCGAGCAGTTCAGGAACGCCCACACCGAAGGAATCGCCCGTGTCACGTCGGGTGGAGAGCAACACGTGATCGGCAGCACCGCCGAGCTTGCTGGCTTGCACCGCGACGGTCGGGAGTTCCCGATAGAGCTGTCATTGGCAACGTGGCACGTCGACAAGCGTCGGTACTACGGCGGAATCATCCGCGACATCACGGAACGGAAGGTCGCCGAGGACGCACTCCGCGTGGCGAACAAGGCACTCAACGAGAAGAATGACCAACTCGAGGCGCTCTCCGGAAAGCTCGCCAAGTACCTGTCGCGGCAGGTCTACGACTCCATATTCGAGGGCGCAACCGACGTTCAGATTCAGTCGTACCGCAAGGAGCTGACCGTATTCTTCTCCGACATCGAAGGCTTCACCGATCTCACAGATCGATTGGAGGCTGAAGTCGTCAGCGACATCCTCAACCGCTACCTCAGTGAGATGGCAACCATCGCTGATGGTTGCGGCGGGACCATCGACAAGTTCATCGGGGACGGCATCATGATCTTCTTCGGTGATCCGCAGTCGCGTGGCCGGAAACAGGATGCGATCGAATGCATTGGCATGGCGGTTCGAATGAAGCGCCGCCTCAGCGAGCTGAACCGCGAGTGGGAGGACCTCATCGGGCCTGAACCTCTTCACGTTCGTATCGGCGTCAACACCGGGTTCTGCACGGTCGGCAACTTCGGTTCGGAGAACCGATTGGACTACACGATCGTTGGCGGAGCGGTCAACGCCGCCTCACGCCTCGAGGCGACAGCGTCAGCTGATCAGATCCAGGTGTCCCACGCCACGTACTCCCTGATCAAGGATCAGTTCTACTGCCGTCCCATCGGCGACATCAACGTCAAGGGCATCAGTCATGAGCTCAGGACCTACGAGGTAGTGGGCGAGTTCCGGGACCTCGGTCCCGATCAGCGGATCGAGGCTGAATTCGGCGACTTCAAGGTCTCGCTGGATCCAACCAACCTGAATTCCGAAGCAGCACAGCAAGCTCGGGAGGCCCTCCAAAGCGCTCTTGCTGCACTCGATGCGCCAGACTGATCAGATCACGGGTGGCATCATCAAACGATGACGAGAGCACATACCTCTTGACTGAGAACAAACCAATCGAGTCAGTCGATTCGCAGACATCAGGTGAATTCCAGGCTGGCAATGTTGCGACCATTGCCGGCGGACACGCTGTCCACGACACGTTCACCGCGTTCCTGCCCCCACTCCTGCCGCACTTCGTCACAAATCTCGCTCTCACGAACACCGCTGCGGGAGCCCTTGCGGCGTTCCTCCAGTTGCCGTCGTTGCTCCAGCCGTGGATCGGCCACTTGGCCGACCGGACGACCCTTCGCTGGATCGTCATCCTCGGCCCCGCCGTGACGGGGACGGCAATGAGCTTCTTGGGATGGGCGCCCGGTTACTTCGGTTTGGCGCTCATACTCCTTGTCGCTGGCATGAGCGTCGCCGCATTCCACGCGACTGCCCCCGTTGCCATCGGTTACCTCTCCGGTGACCGGCTCGGAAGGGGCATGGGCTTCTGGATGGTCGGTGGTGAGCTTGGTCGAACACTCGGGCCACTGGTGGTAGTGAGTGCACTCGCAGTGATGTCCCTGCGGTCAATGGCATTCCTGTCCCTGGCTGCGGTCGCAACCTCGATATTCCTCTACTTCCGGTTGCGACAGGTTCCGCTGCGGACTCGAGGGGACGGAGAACAGGTTCCATGGAGATCGGCGGTCCGAGGGATGCTCGGTCTCATGGCGCTCCTGGCCGCCCTCGTGTCCCTTCGCTCCATGATGGTGATGGCAACAACCATCTTCCTCCCCCTCTATCTCACGGAGGAGGGAGCCAGCCTCTGGTTGGCGGGGGCAGCGCTCTCGATCGTGGAGGCAGCCGGGATTGCCGGAGCCTTCGCCGGAGGGTGGATCAGTGATCATGTCGGCAGACGAGCTGTGTTGATCCTCGGACAGGTGATTGCACCCGTTGCCCTCGTTGCCTTCCTCGCGACCGACGGATGGGTACAGGTAGCGATTCTTCCCATCATCGGCCTTTCGCTGCTCGCTGTTCCCCCGGTACTGATGGCGTTGGTTCAGGAGCGATTCCCGGACAGCAGGGCACTCGCAAACGGGGTCTACCTGTCCATGAACTTCGCCATTCGATCGATAGCCGCCGTCTCCTACGGAGTCGTCGGGGACGCCTTCGGCCTGTCCACATCGATGTACGTCGCTGCTGCAGCGATGTTCGTCGGTCTCCCCCTGATCTGGATGATCACTCCATCGCCGGGACACCAACAGTCCTGACGGCCTCATGCATGGAAACACGATCATCTGCCCTGATCGCGGGTGGTGTGCGGTACGCCCGAAGGGACTCGGATCCCCCCTCCCATTCGTCAGAGGGTGCCGAATCATCGGAAGCCACCGATTCTGTTCCTCGTGCCTTGGCGCTACTCCCGAAGTCACGCCAAGCTATGTGGATATGAAACTGAGGATCACGCTCCTGGCCCTGCTCATCGGCACGATCAGTGTCGCCGCTCTCCCTGCACTCGCACAATCGAATACGGATGACGACCCGGTTGTCCAGGCCGTGATGTTCTTCTCGCCGACCTGCGGGCACTGTGAGCTTGTCATCACCGAGCACCTACCCGTCATCTTCGAGCAGTTCGGAGGCGAGCCGGCGGTGCTCTTCGACGACGCTGTTCCTCCTGAAGAGGTCGCCTTCTTCCAGATGACGAACGGAACTCTCGAGATTCTCCTGGTCGACGCAAGCGTGGAGATCGGTGCGACCATGTTCGGGGAGGATTCAGAACGATTCGGGATAGAGAGGCCGGGCGTACCTCGTCTCGACATCCGGGACTCCTACCTCGTCGGGTCTGAGCAGATACCTACGGAATTCCCCGGCATCATCGAAGACGGCCTGGCAAGTGGTGGCATCCCATGGCCCGATGTCCCCGGTCTGGAGGAAGCCCTCGCAACGATTCCCGGCTCATCCGAGGTGGTCCCACCGGTCACCGACGGCTCCGCTGGCGAATCCTCAGAAGTGCTCCCCGGAGCTGCTGACGAGACGATCGGTGACAAGATCGCTCGGGATCCGCTGGGTAACGGCCTCGCGATCGTCGTCCTTGCCGGCCTGCTCGCAAGCCTCATCCTCGTTCCCGTCCTGGTTCATCGCGGGTCGCTCCGTGACGGACCCTCGTGGATCATCCCCGTACTCGCCACCGTCGGACTGGGAGTCTCGCTGTACCTGGCAAGCGTCGAATCAAGCGGCGTTGAAGCCGTCTGCGGACCCGTCGGCGACTGTAACGCCGTGCAGCAGAGCGAGTACGCGTCGATCTTCGGGGTCCCGGTGGGAGTCCTCGGAGCAATCGCCTACATCGGCCTCATCATCGGTTGGATCGTCACGAGGATCTCGAAGGGTCGCATTGCCGACATCGCAGCTTTCCTGATAGCAGCGACGGCGTTCGGCGGCACGGTGTTCTCGGCCTATCTGACGTTCCTCGAACCGTTCGTGATCGGAGCCACCTGCATGTGGTGTCTGACCTCGGCCCTCGCCATCGTTGGGTTGCTCTGGTTCTCAGCCGCGCCGGGGTGGGCCGCCTTCGAACGACTCCGCGGGTCGGCTTCAACAGGCGAGCCGTTGGACCGCCACGACCGATCTATCACCAACCGTTGAGACCGCCCGGTTCCTGAATCCGGATCGAAGATCGACCCGAACCGGACTCTCAGTTTCCCCAGTGTCGCGATGACTCCGTGGTCAGTGGTCACGCACTTCATTGATCCTCTGCGAGGAAGCTCGCCGTCCCCTCTCGGTCGCAGGCGGACGAGGAACGCCGATATGCACCGGCAGTGGGTGGCGCGAGACCTCGATGCCGGTGCGTCCATGACACTTCTTGAATTTGAGGCCGCTGCCACAGGGACACGGATCATTCCTACCCGCCCGAGCAAGCTCATCGAGGAAGGGCCTCTCCTCCTCAGCGAGAATGTCCATCACGCCCGATGCCATGCGACCGTCTCGCATGAGATCGATCATGAGATTCATGGGCCGGTCGATGTGGTGGAAGAAGGTTTTGAATCCATCACACAGATAGTTGAGTCCCGGTTCACCATCCGGCGTGTGAATGAACCGGTTCTTCGGGCACTCGCCGTGACAGGCGAATCGCACATCGCAGTCGAGGCAATATTGCGGAAGGCTGTCCCTCTTGGCTTGTCCGAACTCGTGCTGCTCCGCTGAAGAGACAAGAGTCTCGATCGTGGCATCGCCGATGTTGCCGAGGAGATACTCGGATTCCACGAAATGGTCACACGAGTAGAGATCGCCGTTGTGTTCAAGAGCGAGCCCGAGGCCACATGTCTCATTGAACACGCACATCCCGGACTGGTCCATGCCTGCCCAGTTGCGTGCGGCCGCCTCGAATGTCTGCACAAAAACCGATCCGACGTCATTGCGCACCCACTCATCGAAGACCGACGTGAGAAAAGTCCCGAACTGATCGGCCTGCACGGATCGGTCCGACGCGTGTGCTCCCCGCAAATATTCCGGGCTGCCGTGCTCATCGACTCGCTCGACCACAGGGATGAACTGAATCCAATTGGTCCCGACCTCGTCTCGGAGGAAACGGTAGATCTCGAGTGGATAATCACCATTGATCCGGTTGACAGTTGTGAGGACGTTGTATTCGACTCCGTGCTTCTGAAGCAGCCGGAGGCCTCGGATCACCTTGTCGAATGAACCTTCGCCCCGTTTGTTCACGCGGTAGGCGTCGTGCAGCTCGCGGGGTCCATCAATGCTGATCCCTATCAGGAAATCGTTCTCCGCGAAGAACTCGCACCACTCATCATCGAGCAGCGTGCCATTCGTCTGCATCGTGTTGAGGAACGTCATCCCGGGCTTGCGGTACTCGCGTTCGAACTCGATTGACTTCCGATAGAAGTCGATGCCCATGAGCGTCGGTTCGCCGCCCTGCCATGCGACGGTTACCTGCGGGATTCTGTGTGCAGCGATGAGCGACCGGATGTGGTTCTCCAAAGCTGCCTCGGACATCCGAAACCGATCACCCTCATAGAGCAACTCCTTGTCGAGGAAGAAGCAGTATGTGCAGGCGAGATTGCAGATGGCGCCGGTCGGTTTGGCAAGGACGTGAACCGCGTCAGGTGACCATGCCTTTTGACCATCCACAGGAACGTTTCTCGTGGTCGGCATCGGGAGGGGTACGGAACCCGAAGAGTGTTCAGTCATGCAACTCCATCCTGTGTCATCACGCGTCCGGTGGCAATTCGCTGAGTCGCTGCCACGTACTGACCGCTTGATCGAGTGTCTCCATCCTTGGCAGCGCTTCCTCCCCAGAGGCTTCCAGGAACACGATCGTACGCTCCCAGACACGTTCCTGAGCCCCGGCGATCCACAATTCGAGTCCAGCCGCCTTGATGGCCCGGCCGGCCGCGGCGAACTCATGCGTTCCAGTGGTGTCGATGGCGGTTATCGCCGAAGCATCGAGAACGACGACGCCCGGCTCCTCCGCGGAGGTTATCGCATCGCGCAGATCGAGCGTGAGGCGTCGTGCGTTGAGGAAGAGGAGCGGTCCGGCTTGCCGCCAGATGACCATGCCCGGAATCTCGAGTGCATCGTCGCGCAGCATGACGTCGTCGAAGCCACCTCCGGCGGTTCGTCCCAGGACTGCCGACTCGGGCCGACCGATGCGCATGACGATGGCGATGAGTGAGAGCACGACGGCCGCCACGACACCCGGCATGACGCCGAGGACGAGGACTCCGAAGAAGGCGACCAACGCTATCGCCGATTCGACACGGCTCAGTCGCCACAAGGTCTGGAAATATCCGCTGTCCCACAGATGACTCATGACATAGATGACCACGGCCGCGAGTGTCGCCAAAGCCAGATTCTTGAACAGCGGCAGGAGGAACAGGACAGTCAGCAATCCCATCACGGCAGCAATCAGATTGGCGATCTGCGTCCTTGCGCCGGCGGCCTCGGCCGCAGCCGTCTTCGAGAGGGATCCGGTGACAACGAAGCCACTGCTCAGGCCAGCTCCCACATTCGACAGCCCTATCGCAAGCAACTCCTGGTTCGGGTCAATTCGCTCCTGGGTCTTCTCCGATGCTGCCTTCGCCGCACCGAGGCTCTCGGTGAAGCCCAGCACCACGATCGCGATCGCAGCCGGGACGAGGGCCCAGACCTGACCGATCGTCATGCCCGTAGGAATGCCGAGACCGGAGAAGCCCCCGGCGACCTCTCCCACGATTTCGAGCCCTCGCCCATCCAGGTCGAGGACGGCCACCAAAGCGATGAAGGCTGCCAAAGCCGCAACCAGCTCCGGTACAGCAGGTACCCACTTCTTGAGCACGATGATGAAGGTCAAGCTGCCGATACCGATCGCTGCCGTGAGCGGGTCGGCATCGGGAAGGGCTCTGATCACCTCGACGAACGCCCCGAAGAAGCCTTCAGCCTTGGGCTTTGCTATGCCGATGAGGTCCGGGATCTGGTGAAGGATGGTTACCCAGACCAGGCCGGCGATGAACCCTTTGAGCACCGGATCGGGGATGAGGTCGGCGATCCACCCCATCCTGAGGATGTGGAACGTTATGTAGATAGCTCCGGACAGCAGCGCCAGAACGATCGTCAGGTCGAGGTACTCATCACCGACGATGACTGCGCCGACCGCCGCCGCGGACATGACAGAAATCGCCGAGTCGGGAGCAACGACAAGAAGGCGGGCTCCTCCGAACACGACGTACGCCGCCAGGGCGAGTGGCACCGTGTAGACACCGATGATCGGGTCAACGCCAACGATCGACGCGTATGCGAGAGCTGAGGGGATGACGACACCCCAGACCGTCACTCCGGCGAGCACGTCGGTACGCAGCCACGTTCGGTCGTAGGACGGCAGCCATTCCAGCAGTGGGATGCGTTCCATCAACCGGCCGTTCCCGACGCGTCGACGACGATCTGGTCATACAACCAGAGTTGCCGGAAGAACGTGCGTGCATCGTTCATCTCTGACCCGACATCGCTCGCGATCTCACCGATCGTCCGACGGCCGTCGATTCTCTCAATCATCTGCAGCGCAACGTAGTCGATGGGGAGAACGAGATCGGCATATGTGTGCTCGCGGTTGAGAAGGACGGCCGCAGCCCCGGCGGGGAGCCGCTCAGGATCACGTACGACCAGAGTCGAGGTGCGGCGGATCGGCACGTACCCGAGCCAACGCGTCCCGTCGAACGGTATCTGTGGCGTGCGGGTTCGATCGGGGTAGGCGACGAGGCTGTGCCGGGCCATCGTTCCGCGCAGAAGCTCAACTGCTGCGAACTGGTCTTGCCGGGGAAGGGTCCCGAGTCTCTTTGCGTGGGGCGTCGACGCAATGGCACCACACTCGGGTAGGTAGGGAGCCTGGCGATACCAGCGGCCGATGGCGAAATCGGATGCATCAAGGAGGTCGAGTAGTTCTGGCACGGTGTAGGAGCGATCCCGCGGATTGAGGAGCGCATCCGCAACGGCGTCGCCCTTGCGAAAATCGGGAGCGCCGAGGAGGTGACCGATTGGATGGTCGCGGGGGATCGCGCCAAGCGTCTCCAACAGGCTCCCGATCTCGCCGTCGGTCGGTTGCACGTCGAGCCGTCGCGCATACTCCTGGAGCATGTAGACACCGGTCCTGCCGTAGGTGGCGTAGACCATGAGGTGCAGCGCGCCACCCGGCTTCAGTACCGATCGCAGCGCCTCAAGACCAACCTGCGGATCGGCGAGGTGGTGCAGTACGCCGGTGCACACGATGAGATCGAAGGTCATCCCGAGTTCGGCGACGGCCTCGATCGGGATCTCGTGGAGTTCGAGGTTGTCGAGGCCGTGTTGCGCCTTGAGTTCGGCGTTGTGGGCGATCCCCGCGGGTGCGACGTCGATCCCGACGACGCTTCCTCCCGGGCGACGGATCGCGTGCTTCGCTGCCTGTGACGTGCCACATCCAGCGATGAGGACGGTGATGTCTTCCCGGTAGGGCTCGTACGGCCACAGAAGGTGATACTCCGCGCGGCGTTGCCTCTCGTCCTGCCAGCCCTCCCGGTAGCGCGTCAGATCTGCCACCGGTGGCGGGTAGGGATGCCGGTCGTAGAAGTCCCGGATCCGGTCGGGGGTCTGGGGTCTGTCAGTCACCGCTACTCCATCCGCTACAGGATCCCCCACCGGTTCCAACGGGGGAACGGGGGCAGCGGGGCGGGTCGATCAAACACGGAACACCGTCTCCCAGTCGTTGCGCATGCTGATCGTCGTCCATCCGAGGCGATTCGCTTTCTCGGTGATGGTCTCTTCGGTCTCGAAGGTCCCCGCCACGCTTTCGTAGGCGTACTCGCGCTCGGCGTCATCGTGGTTGACGATCATGGCGAGCGATGGACCGTCGAAGGCTGCCGCGTACTCGAGCATCTCGGCGTCGCCGGGCGAGTTGCCCACGGCGAGCATCGGTCGCTGACCGATCTGACGCTGGAGGTGGGGGACCTTGCTCGCTCCTTCGTTGGGACTGTCGAACATCTCGCCGGTTCGGATGAGTACCGGCACGTCGTTCTCGACTCGCGTCTCGTACGCGATCTGGGAGCCGACGACCTGTGCGGGAGTCACGTCGTAGAAGTCGCGACCGACCACTCGCACGAACTCTGCGCCGCCACCGGTGACCACATACACAGTGAATCCGTGATCCCGGACCGCGTCGAGCAGTTCGAGCATTGGTTGGTATCTCATGTTCTTGAACGGCACCCCACGGTCGGGATGCTCTACACGCTCGAAAAACGATCGCACGGCGACTTCGAAGCCCTCAGGAGTGTCGCCGGTGAACAGATCCACAAGCGCCATCCCGACACGCTCGAGCCCTAGTTGGCCCATCGCTTCACGGTCCCGGTCCAGGATCGCCCTGTACTCGGGTCGCTCCACCAGCGCCGGATTCGCTTCGACGGCGCTCTTCAGCGCATCGATGAGGAAGTAGAACTGGGTGTAGTTCGGCTTCTCGCACCACATGGTGCCGTCGTTGTCGAATGCCGCGATGCGTTGCTCGGGCGCGATCTTCTGCGACTCTCTCAGGAACTCGATGATGGTGTCTCTAGTGGCGCCGTCTCTCCAGGACGGAAGGATCATTGCGTGTCCTCTCTGTAGCGTGGAGAGGGAGAGGCGCACTCACGTGCTGCCTCTCCCTCCCGTTCGGTCGGTGGTCGGCTACGTGCTCGTCACACCGATCTTGAGCTTGTCCATGACCTGGTCGACGGAGAAACTGGCGGGTTCCTGCCGCGGCGGGAACTCCTCGAACGTCTGCAACATCTTCGCGACGTAGGCCTGTGCCGGGATGAGGATCCAGGCGTGGTACAGGAACCAGTCG
>JBDLJV010000027.1:0-18214 GCA_039714175.1 Actinomycetota bacterium | reverse complement strand
ACAACAGCCTTGCCGACGTGGCCGGCGCCGATGACGAAAACGGTGTGTGCGGTCATGTATGGCTCCAAATAGACGGTCATCGTGCCACCACAGACGCCCGGATCACCCTGGGTGGGATCCAGCAACGTGTACTGGCGTAGGTCTGGGGTCCGTTGTTCAAGTGCGGTGAGTGCATCTTCCCGTATCGCAGCTTCGACCTTGCCGCCTCCGACGGTTCCGATCGTCGACCCGTCAGCGAACACGACCATCTTGGCCCCGGCGTGGCGCGGTACGGAACCACCGGTCTCGACGATCGTCGCGAGGATCGCACTCTGCCCACCGTTCACCGCCTCGGCGAGCTCGGCGAGGATCTGGTCCGGTCTGACAGCGCTCACGCGTCTTGGAGCGCCTGCCAGACGCGCTCAGGTGTGAATGGGATGTCGGCGATCCGCACGCCGGTGGCATCGGCAATGGCGTTGCGCATGGCTGGTGCGACTGCATCCTTGGGGATCTCTGCAATGGCTTTGGCCCCGAACGGTCCGGAGGCCTCCATGGTCTGGACGAGAATCGCCTCGAGACGCGGCATCTCGTCCGAGCGATAGATCTTGTACGGGCCGAACGTCGGATTCAGCATCGTCCCGTTCTCGTCGTACACCATCTCCTCACAGTGTCCGTAGCCGAGTGCCTGCACCATGCCACCCTCGACCTGACCTGAGGCCGTCACAGGGTTGATCGGAACACCGCAGTCGACCGCCATCACGAGCTCGTCAACGGTGACCTGTCCCGTCTCGACATCGACCTCGACAGCGACGAACTGAGCTGCGTACGGTGGAGGTGATTCGGGGGAGACGTACGACGCCGTTGCCATGATCTGATGCTGATCCTCCTGATGCAGCGACGACAGGGCGACTGCTTCAAGCGAAACAGACTCTCCGTCCGCAGACCAAGCCGCACCGTCATGAAGGTCGATCGATGAAGCGTCAACGCCAAGGAGCAGGGCGGCGCGGGCAAGAATCTGGTCACGGACCTGCTCTGCCGCCCGCTTGGTGGCCATGCCGGAGATGTACGTTGTGCTCGACGCGTAGGCACCGGTGTCGAAGGGCGTCATGTCGGTATCTGATGCGTAGACGATGATGTCGTCGGTGTTGACACCAACAACTTCGGCTGCGATCTGGGCAAGGACGGTGTCCGAACCGGTCCCGAGATCCGTTGCGCCGACGAGCAGGTTGAACGAGCCGTCGTCGTTGATCTTCAGGCTCGCGCCGCCCATGTCGAGACCGGGAATGGCCGTGCCGTGCATCGCCATCGCAAAGCCGAGGCCGCGCCGGATGTTGGGACGATCAGAGGGCTGCTTCCACTCAGGGTCGTTGCGACGCTCCCACGAGATCGCTCGCTTGCCCTGGGCCACGGCTTCCTCGAGGCCACTGGAAGTGATCAGCGGCATCACGGAGTCGTCCTGGTCTCCCTCGCCGAGCTGCGGGGCGATGTCGATGGGGTCGCCCACCTTCGTCCAGTTCAGACGCTTGAACTCGATCGGATCCATTCCGAGCTCGATAGCGATGTCCTCCATGTGTGTCTCAAGCGCGTAGAGCGCCTGGGGTGCGCCGTACCCGCGGTACGCGCCGGGAACCGGGATGTTCGCGTACGCAACCTTGCAGTCGAACCGTTTGGAGGGGCTGTTGTATGAGCTGAGTCCGCGCAGGCCGGTCACCATCTGCACCGTGAGCCCGTGCGTTCCGTAGGCGCCTGTGTTAGCGACTACACGCATCTCCTGGGCGACGAGCTTGCCGTCTGCGTCAACGCCCGACTTGAACGTGATCGTCTGCGGATGCCGCGTTCGGCTCGACATGAACTCCTCTTCCCGGGTGAGTTCGAGCCGCACCGGCCGCCCGGTTGCGATCGTGAGGTGTCCCACGATGTCCTCGATGAGCATCTCCTGCTTGACACCGAACCCACCGCCGATCCTTGGCTTGATGATCCGGATCTGCTTCGCAGGGAGCCCGAGAAGCGGCGCCACCATGCGGCGGACGTGGAACGGAACCTGGGTCGATGACGTGATGACGAGACGTTCGTCGCTGTCCCACGCAGCAATGGCGACGTGCGTCTCAATTGGTGCCTGCTGGACTTGATGGACGCGCACCGTGTGCTCGAAGACGCGGGCGGCCTCGGCGAATCCGTCATCGACATTGCCCGTGTCAGCCTTCAGATGATGCACCATGTTGTGCGACGGGTCGTGTGCACCATCCATCTCTGGCTCGTCGTGGATTACCGGGGCTCCGTCTGCGATCGCCTCGTTCTCGTCGAAGACGGCAGGCAGGACTTCGTATTCAACGTCGATGAGGTCGATCGCCTCGAGAGCGATCTCCTCGGTGTCGGCAGCGACTGCCGCAACGCGGTCCCCGACGTGGCGGACCTTGTTGTCGAAGCTCACCTGGTCGTAGGGGAGGGGATTGGGATAGCTCTGGCCACCGGATGCGTACCGCACACGTTCCGTGTTCCCGTGGTGAAGGACGGCGTGCACGCCTTCGAGTGCAAGTGCCTTCGAATCGTCGATGGAGACGACACGAGCGTGGGCATGTGGGCTGTAGAGCACCTTGGCGATGAGCGTGTTGCTGAGATCGACATCGTCGGTGAACGCAGGATTGCCCTTGGCAAGTTTGACTCCGTCCACCTTCGGGTCGCCACGACCAACGACCCGCGTCGCGGGTACGTCGTTGCTCGGGACGACTCGCGGCGCAATGGGGGAGAGGTTCGCATCGTCGCTCGTGCCACCTTCGGTGAGTGCCGGGAGGAGGGCCGTGTCGATCTCGTCGGGCTCGTCCCCCCGCATGATCGCCGCTGCGCGCAGGATGGCATGGACGGGGCGGATGTATCCGGTTTCTCGGTCGAGGATGCCCGAGATGGCGTCACGGATCTCGTCCTCGCTGGGATCGGGATTTACATCGATGAGTGCCTTCGCAGCGAGGATCGTGGCCGGGGTGGAGTAGCCGGATTGGATGGCTCCAGTGTCGATGAACGCCTGTTGGATCGGGTGAACGTAACCCGGTACCGAGAGTCCTTCGACCGTCTCGATGGTGTGGCCCTCGGCTTGGGCAGCCAGCATGATGTCAGCGGACACGAGACGTCCGTCGACAAGGACCGCGGCTGCGCCGGTCTCGCCGGTGCCGGATCCGAAGCGGACACTGTGGAAGCCCTCGCGTCGAAGAACCTTCATGAGAGATTCGTGGGGGGCACACGCAAGGGAGTGTTCACGTCCATTGATCGTGAGCGCGATCGTCATCACGATGCACCTCCCGAGACTGCATCCAGCACACGGCCGGCAAGGACCTGGGCCAGTTGGGATCTGTAGGCGGATGATCCGCGGAAGTCGGCCGGTGGATCAAGCTCTTCGAGGTGTTCCGGGTCTACGAGAAGCGGTGTGGAGCCGACGCCGGTCATCGCGAGTCGGGTCTCACCAGTGGCATCGCGGTGGGCGACTGCTGCCACGATCGGGGTGTCCATCGGGGTGCGGCCTGTGCGGTCAGATACGGCCGTCCCCCCGGTGGGGATGCTGATGTCGGTGATGATTCCACCGGCGAGCAACGCAGGGTGTGCGAGTGTTTCCTCGACTGAGTGTGTGGTCGTCGAGTCCACGCGGGCGATGTTCGCCGACGCTTCGAACGCGAGGAGTCCCGCAAGGAGATGGTTCAGCGAATCTGCCGCGGCGATCGTGCCGCCGACCGTGGCCGCGTTTCGGATCGTATTCGGCGCTTCGTGATGGGCAAGTTCCCGAAGCACAGGTGGCACGAGATCGGAATCGGCGAGGTCCTGGAGGGTCGCCATTGCTCCGACACGGACGCCTCCATCGATGGCTTCGATACCAGACAGGCCCAGCCCCTGAAGGTCGACTGCGGTGACAGGAGCACGGTCGGAACTCGCGTTGAGGACCGTTCCGCCGGCAAGGATCACAGCATCGGGATTGGTCAGCAATCCAAGCGCTTCATCCATCATCTTCGGACGTTCGTATCTCGTGATCATGTCTTACTGAACTCCCATCTGGCCGCATTGGTCATTCTACTAATGCACGTCCCCATCAATTGCCTAAGGCAATCTCCCGTCGATCGCGCGGCGTTCGCGCCGAGCAATCATGATCAGGACTGTGCCAGACTTACCCGATGTCCCATGCCCATGCGTTGCCAGGCGAGTTCACCTACTGCCCCCACTGTGCAACGGAGCTGGTCACGGTGACCATCCAGGGTGGCGAGCGGACCAGATGTCCTTCGTGTGGGTTCATCCACTGGCGGAATCCGGGCGTTGGAGCTGCCGTCGTGGTGTTCAACACCGAGGACGAGTTGCTCATGGTGCGCAGGGGTCCGACAGCGACGAGAGCTGGGTTCTGGTCGATTCCCGCCGGCTACGTTGACTATGGCGAGGACGTGAGAGAGGCCGCTGCCCGTGAGCTCCTCGAAGAGACCGGACTTGTCGCTGATATCGGTGACGTCGTGTTTGCCGCTTCGAACTTCCACGACCCTGCCAAATTGACCGTGGGCATCTGGTTCGCTGGAACGGTGACAGGCGGGAGCCTCGCTGCAGGGGACGACGCCGACGATGTCGGGTGGTTCAGCCTCGACGACCTGCCCCCACTCGCATTCGAAACCGACGAGGCGTTCCTGAGAGAGCTCCGCTGACGACGCGCCTCCGCTGTTCTCGTCTTTTGTCTTTCATCTTTTGTCTTTAGTCTTCCGCCCATGAGCACTCTCCTCGTTCGCAATGCACACGTACTGGCCACGATGGATGACGACGGCACCGAGATCGTCGACGGGGGCCTCTACGTTGTCGATGGTTTCATCGAGCAGGTCGGTCCCACCGCTGAACTACCTGAAACTGCCGACGAGGTGATCGATCTGTCAGGGCATGTTGTGCTCCCGGGACTGATCAACACGCACCATCACTTCTATCAGACCCTCACCAGGGCGGTCCCCGGTGCTCAGGATGTCGGCCTCTTCGACTGGCTCCGGACCCTGTATCCGATCTGGGCTCGTCTCACGCCCGACGATGTTCGGGTCGCAACCGAGCTCGCTCTTGCCGAGATGGCTCTGTCGGGGTGCACGACGTCATCGGACCATCAGTACCTCTTCCCGAACGGTTCGAGCCTCGATGATCAGATCGAGGGTGCGTCGACCGTGGGTCTGCGTTTCCACGCGGCACGTGGCTCGATGAGTCTGGGGGAGAGCGACGGCGGTCTCCCTCCCGACTCCGTCGTTGAGGACGAGGACGCGATCCTCGCCGATACGCAGCGGGTCATCGAAGCGTTTCACGATCCGGAGCCGGGAGCGATGACCCGTGTGGTCGTTGCCCCATGTTCACCGTTCTCAGTCACCCCGGACCTCATGCGCGAATCGGCTGCATTGGCTCGCGAACACGGTGTGCACCTCCACACACATGTCGCCGAGACACTCGACGAGGAGCAGTTCTGCATCGATACGTTCGGGATGCGTCCGGTTGAACTCATGGAGGATCTCGGATGGGTCGGAGACGATGTGTGGTACGCCCACGGCATCTTCATCAACGACGAAGAGATCGGCCGTCTCGCGAGCACGGGGACCGGTGTAGCCCACTGTCCGTCATCCAACATGCGGCTGGCTTCGGGTATTGCCCCGGTGAGGAGTTACCTCGGTGCCGGAGTGCGTTTGGGACTCGGTGTCGACGGTTCGGCGAGCAACGACACGAGCCATCTGATCGCAGAGACACGACAGGCGATGCTGCTTGCGCGTCTCGCCGCCTCCCCCTCGATCGAAGGCGGAAGGCTGCTTACCGGAAGGGAAGCACTTCGGATCGCAACCCGTGGGTCGGCATCTGTCCTGGGTCGCAGCGACATCGGATCACTTGAACCGGGGAAGGGTGCGGACTTCGTCGCCATCTCGCTTGATCGCATCGGATACTCGGGCGCACTCCACGATCCTGTGGCAGCGGTCGTGTTCACGGCACCCACACATGTCGACCACAACTACGTTCACGGCAAGGCAGTGGTCCGGGACGGCGAATTGGTCGGTGTCGACCTGCCGAGGCTTGTCGAACGTCACAACGCTTCAGCAGCCCGCCTCGTGCGCTGAGGGAGACGACCAGCGCTAGCGTACGACCATGGATTTCATCGCTGCCAAAGACCTTGATGGCGCACTCGTCGCCAGGGCTGAGAACCCGGAATCGGAACTGCTTGCGGGGGGAACCGATCTCATGGTTGAGGTCAATCTTGCCCACCACCGCCCGTCCGGAATCATCTCGCTGAGGCGCGTCGAAGAGCTCAAGGCCTCGACACCTGACCGGATCGGCGCGGGTGTGACGTGGGCTCAGCTTGAACAATCGAAACACCGCGGCATGGCTCAAGCGGCCCGCACTGTTGGATCACCGCAGATCCGTGTCGTGGGAACCATTGGCGGCAATGTGGGAACGGCGAGTCCTGCCGGTGACGGCCTCCCGTGGATAGCAGCGGCAGATGCCCAGATCATCGTGGAGTCGAAGGAGCGGGGGGAGCGAACCGTTCCGTGGAGGGAGTTCTTCACCGGGGTCAAGCGAACATCCCTTGCAGCGGACGAACTCATCACCGGCATCGAGATCCCGGAGGGTGTCCCCACAATCCAGGAGTTCGCCAAGGTTGGAACCCGCAATGCCATGGTCATCTCAACCGTGAGCTGCACGGTCATGCGTGACGACGATGGCTACCGCGTTGCTCTCGGCTCGGTGGCCCCGACCCCGATTCGTGCCACAGGGGCTGAAGAGATGATCAACGCAGAATCAACGATCACCGATGCGGCTCTCGAGGAGTTTGCCCGAAGGGTCTCCGAGGAAGTCCGACCGATCACCGACCACCGCTCAACCGAGTCATATCGCAGGCACGCGGCTGGTGTCCTTGCCCGCCGACTCGTGGAACGGAGCCTGGCATGAACGTGACGATCACGATCAACGGCGAGGAACGGTCCCTCGATGTCGTCGGTTCCGAGAGCCTCCTCGGTGTGCTCCGTAATGACCTCAACCTGCCGGGCACCAAGGATGCGTGCGAGCAGGGGGAGTGCGGATCGTGCACGGTCCAGATGGATGACGAAGCTGTCTGCTCCTGTCTCGTCATGGCAGCTGACGCGGATGGTGCCACGATCACCACCGTTGAGGGAATGTCGAGTGAGGGCGAACTCCACCCTGTCCAGGAGGCGATGCTGGCTGAAGGGGCCGTCCAGTGTGGCTTCTGCACACCCGGATTCGTGGTTGCGGGCTCGCACATGTTCGAAGCCAACCCACATCCGACCGAGCCAGAGATCAGGGAGGCGCTGTCAGGCAATATCTGTCGGTGTACCGGGTACGGGGCAATCCTCCGTGCAATGGAGACACTCGCGGAGGACGAGACATGACCACCGCCCCGACAACCACTATCAAGGGCGGCATCGGTACGAGCGTCCTGCGGCCCGACGGCGAGCCGAAGGTCTCGGGCAACTTCGCCTACGCATCGGACCTCACCGCCCCCGACATGTTGTGGGGTGCCACGCTGCGCAGCCCTCACGCTCACGCACGACTCGTTCGCCTCGACACATCCGCGGCACTTGCGATGGATGGCGTCCGTGCGGTTCTGACCCAGGACGACGTTGCAGGCAAGCCGAACTTCGGGCAGGAGGAGCAGGATCAACCGGTGCTGTGTGATGGAGTCGCCCGGTGCTGGGGCGAACCTGTTGCCGTCGTTGCAGCCGACGACGAGGAGACAGCCAGACGTGCAGTTGAGTCGATCGTTGCCGAGTGGGAGCCCCTCGAACCGCTGGTTGATCCCGAGCAAGCGCTCGATGAGGGTTCGACCTTTCGGGAGATGACCCTCAGACGAGGAGACGAATCCGCGACCGGGGCCGTCGTGGTCGAAGGCTTCTACGAGACCGCCACCCAGGATCAGGCCCCGCTGGGTCCCGAAGCCGGACTCGCTATCCCCGACGGCTCGGGTGGCCTTGACCTGTATGCGACCAGTCAGTGGATCCACGTCGATCACCGTCAGCTCATCGAGTGCTTGGACATGGAACCGGGGCAAGTGCGTTGTCACCCCGTTGGGATCGGCGGCGCATTCGGATCGAGGGAGGACATCTCGCTCCACATCCACGTGGCGATGCTCTCACTCGCCACGGGACGGCCCGTCAAGATGGTCTACGACCGATCCGAGTCCTTCGTCGGTCATGTCAAACGTCATCCATCGAAGATGTGGCACCGCCACGAGGCCGATGCCGAGGGCAATCTGGTCAAGGTGACAGCCCGCGTCATCCTCGACGGCGGAGCGTATGCACACACGAGTCGACCGGTGCTGGCGAACGCGGCCTACTTCTCCGTTGGCCCATATCGCTGTGACAACGTCGTCATCGAAGGTGCCGTAGTGCGCACGAACAACCCACCTGCCGGTGCGATGCGGGGTTTCGGTGCGGTACAAGGGTGCTTTGCCCATGAATCACAGATGGATCGGCTCGCCGAAGCTCTCGACATGGACCCACTCGAACTCAGGCGCATCAATGCTGCAGCGCCCGGGGACGCCGTCGCAACATCCGGGCAGATCATCGAAGGTTCGCTGCCGACTGTTGGCGTGATCGACGCCGTCGAAGCCATCCCCATGCCCGAAGCCGGGATCAGCGACGATCCGCGCCTGTTGCCGGGAGGCACAGGGCTCACGACACCGTCTTCTGCAGTTGTGCGCGGAGTCGGGTACGCCGTGGCGTTGAAGAATCTCGCGTTCTCCGAGGCGTTCGACGACTTCTCCGAGGCGAGGGTGATCATGACCCCGGCGGGAGTCGAGGTGCACACAGCGGCGATCGAGGTCGGTCAGGGCCTCATCACCGTCTGCCAGCAGATCGCCAGAACGGTCCTACAAACCGAGCAGGTGGCTGTCGTGTGGGATGACACGTCCGAGATCGGTTCAGCCGGGTCAACGTCCGCTTCGCGCCAGACACAGATGACAGGTGGAGCGGTGCATGCCGCTGCGGTCGGGTTGCGCGACAAACTCATTGCGGACCACGCCGGTGATGAACTCCGGGCCGATGGTGTCTATCTACACGGCGACCGTGTGGCAACAATCGACGAGATCTGCGCTTCGGGCCCGGTGGAGCACCACGTGCGTTTCCGTCACCCCGAAACGTTCGAGCCGGACGAGAACGGACAAGGCGATGTACACGCCGGGTTCGTCGTGTCGGCCCACCGTGCTGTGGTCGATGTCGATCCTGAGCTCGGGCTCGTGCGTGTGGTGCAACTCGACACTGCACAGGATGTCGGCAAGGCGCTCAACCCGCAGGCGATCACCGGACAGCTCGAAGGTGGAGGTCTTCAGGGCATGGGCCTGGCGGTAATGGAACAGCTGGTGATCGACGGCGGAGTCATCAAGAATCCGACCTTCACCGACTATCTGATCCCGACGTTCATGGATGCTCCGAACGTCGAGACCAGGATCATCGAGGAAGGCGACCATTGGGGGCCGTTCGGTGCCAAGGGGATCGGCGAGTCGCCGACGATCAGTTCAACACCTGCGATCGTCGCTGCGATCAGGAACGCCACGGGGAAGGACATCACCCGGGTACCGGTTCTCCCCGAGGACATCGTCGGGATCTGACCGATGTCGCTCATCACCGGAATCGTTCTCGCGGCGGGAGCTTCAGAGCGGATGGGGGAGTCCAAGCTACTGCTGCCGTATCGAGGCACGACGATCCTGAACGCGACGATCAAGGCGGTTGCATCGAGTCGACTGGATCACCTGATCGTCGTGACCGGCGCAGGTGCCGAAGCGGTTGAGGCATCGATCGAAGATCAGTCAGTAAGCATCGTCCGGAACCCAGATTTTCGCCGTGGGAACATGTCCTCACTCCTCACCGCAACCGATGCCGACGCCGATGCTGACGCCTTCGTACTTGTGGCCGGTGACCTTCCCGCCATCACCCGGGAGGCCATCAATGTAGTGGCCGACCTGTGGACCAGCGACGCACCGTGGGCAGCCGTTGTGGAGTACAGCGACCGCATTGCGCATCCGTTCCTACTGTCGCGAGCAGCCATCGACGAGACCGCAGCCATCACCGGCACCAAGGTGCTGTGGCGGTCCCTCGTTGCATCCGAGGACCCTCGAGTGCTCCGACTACCCGTATCGGCACTCGCTCCAGCCGACATCAACACCCCCGCCGACTACAAGGACTTGCTCAGGGATCATTAGTCATTCGATCCGACAGCCGAGACTTTCCTGCATCCCCCTCCTGGCTCACTGCGTTCGCCTGTCCCCCCATCAAGGGGAGGACCCCGAAGAGAGCACGGAGTTCCGGTGCTGGGAAAGGTCCCCCCTTGATGGGGGGACGGATGAGGAGCGTAGCGACGAGTCAGGGGGGTGACACCTGACACCTGACACCTGACACCTGACACCTGATGCCCGATGCCCCTCGCGGAGGTTGCTGGACGGAAGCTAGGCTGCTGGCCGCACGAGCCTGATCAGGGAACAAGGGGGCTTTCGTAATGACCGACATTGCGCGCATCGTTCGATCCGCACGAGCAGCGGGAATCGAGATCGACGAGGCAGAAGCCGCACGATGGCTCACGGCGGTTGCTTCAACCGGCGATGACCACTCGGTGACCTTCGATGAACGGCAAGGCGTGTTCGGACACCGGATAGCGATGCTCGACTTCGACCACAACCAGCTGGAGCACTTCCGCTGGGTCGGCCGTCTGGTCGAGATCCCCGATAGCGACGGCATCGAAACTGCGCTTGCGCTCTCCGGATCGGCTGCGCAATCGAAGATCCAGACATTCCCGGGCGACTGCGACTTCTTCGAACGGGTCAACATCCACGCCGATAGCTTCGAGGAAGCGTGTCTGCGGTTCGGCACAGTGATTCGCAACAAGGCGCTGGCGTCGCTCGGAGGTGACGCCTTCCGCTTGATGGAGGTCAAGTTCGGGGAGTACCCGAATGACGTGACCAGGGATGGCTCCACCCATCACAAGGGCAGCTCGATCTCCTGGTCGGCGGAAGATGTGATCGCCGGCGAGATCCGGACCGGCTCAGCCGACGGATCGAGGACGGTACTGTCGTGGAACGATGCGGCGATGAACCCGGGCTGGTGCAAACTCGACTGGGTGGTAGCCGACGGATCGCGCGGTGAGCTCGTAAACGCATCGAACATGATCGATGCCACATGGGAAGCACCGGATGGATCGCTCTCTCCGCTCGACGGGTACCTCGACCCCTACTTCCAGGAGATCTATCTCGAAACTGAATCAGTGCCTCTCTTCACGAAGGTCGTCGCCAATGTCGATGGTGATGCACTCGAGGGGTACGTGGAGAGCCTTGAGAAGGAGGTCAGGAAGTACCTCGCTGGGGACCATCCGAACATCGGCAAGGCTGCCAAGCGGATGTACAACGTGTTTCGTCTCAACGGGCAGTATGCGGAGGCAGCATTCGTTCGGGAGCTATTCGACGAACCAGCCAACGTTCTGTATCAGATCTATGCAGTGGTTCGAACCATCGAAGAAGCGAGCCAGCCGGACTCCGATATCGATCCGGAGATCGTCGAGGCGCAGCTCGATGCGGTGATCCTCGACACTGTCGGGGCCCTCGAAGATGTCGAGGAGCGGGAGATCGTGGCGCTGTTGCTCGATCTGAAGAGCGATCTGGCGGACCAGCAACCGGACCCGGTAGCCGTCGAGGGAGCTAGGGCTGCCCTGCTCAATGTCGTGAACAACTTCTTCCGGGACAAGCTCAACGCCATGCCCGAAGTCCGTGCCTACATGGCCCTTCACGCCTCCTGAACGCATTCGCCCTCCCGCGAGGGGAGGGCGAACACGTGGAGGATTCTGTTTTCTGTCTTACATGGTCAGCGCCATGACCGCCTTCTGTGCGTGGAGGCGGTTCTCAGCCTGATCGAACACACGGCTCCAGCGGCCATCGATGACGGCATCTGCGACCTCGATGTTGCGGTCGGCCGGCAGCGGGTGCATGTAGATGGCATCCTCGTCAGCCATCTCCATACGCCGTGGATCGACGATCCAGTCCTTGTAGTTATCGGAGATCTTCGCTGACTCCTCATGGTCCGACGTGGTGAGCATCGATCCCCATGCCTTCGCGTATACGACGTCGGCTCCGGCCATGCCCTCTTCGAAGCTCTCGACGATCTCGAACGAGCCGTGGGCTGCCTTGGCGTTCTCCTCAGCCTGGGCAACGATCTCAGGCATCAGCTTGAACTCGGGCGGACGGGTGAGACGCACGTTCGCGCCGTAGCGGGTCATCAGCAGGATGACGCTCTGGGGAACACTGACCGGCTTCTGGTAGCTCGATGCGTATGCGTAGCTCATGTTGATCGTGAGCTTGCGGGGGTCGCCCTTCTGCTCGATGATCGTCAGCAGGTCGGCGAGCGCCTGGAACGGGTGGTACCAGTCACACTGCATGTTGAGGACAGGCGTGCGACTGGCTTCTGCAACTGCGCGGATGTAATCGTTTCCGATACCCCAGTCGACCTGACGGATCGCGATGCCGTCGTTGTAGCGGCCGAGGATCTCGCCGATCTCTTTCCACGTGTCTCCGTGTCCGATCTGGGTGCTGGTCGAGTCGAGGAACATGGCGTGGCCACCGAGTTGGGCCATTCCGGCTTCGAAGCTTGCACGGGTTCGTGTGCTCGAGAAGAAGAAGAGCATCGCCAGGACCTTGTCGCGCAACAGGGAGTGTGGCTCGCCGAGCGCACGCCGGCGCTTCAGGTCGAGGGCGACATCGATGATCGTATCGAGTTCGTCCTTGGTCCATTCCTGTGTCGTGATCATGTCACGGCCATGTAGGTGGGTCTGCATCAAGCGCTCCTTTGTGCCTGGTGGATCGTGTTCATGTTCCGCTCTTCTTGCGAATGAGGCGGAATCGGAGGAGGTCGTCGCGGAAGTAGGAGGTGGCCCGTACCAGGGGCTCGTTGTTCTGGTCGTACCCGATCTCGTCGAACGAGATGGCGAGGGTTCCGGTGGCAACGCCGAGCTTCGTTGCTGCATCCTCGTCGAGGGATACCGGGATGATCTCGGACAGGTAGTAGCTCAAGGTCCGGTTGCAGTGGTCTCTCAGGAAGTCGTAGATCGGAGTCGCCTCGTCGCTGGTGTACTCGGTGCCGGTGAGGAATTCCTCCGGGATGCGGTTGACCGTGAGGATCACCGGCTCCTCGTCCTCGAGGAAGAGCTTCTCGATGCTCACTACGACATCCTCGGCATCAAGTCCGAGGGCTTCGACGGTTTCCGGGTCGGCGGCTTCGGCTGTCTCGGCGAGAACACGGACAGAGGGAACGTAGCCGTGATCCTCGAGCACCTGCTCGTATGACCAGATCTCTTCGAGCCTGGACTTGATCTGGAGACCCTGCTCGTTGACGAACGTCCCTGCACCTTGGCGGCGGTAGATCGTTCCCTCGTTCTCGAGGCGGGTCAACGCGTCACGTACCGTGGTGCGGCTGACGCCGAGATCGGCAGCCAACTCGACCTCGGGAGGGATGCGACCATCGACGAATCCGTCCTCAGCGATCTGCTCCTTGATATGAGCTTTGACCTGGTCGGTGAGGGAGGGATTGCGTGTGATCATGGCGCGTTGTTCGGCTGGCGTACGGTCATCATGTTGTAGTATAGTATGACCAATAGGCCCAAACCAACCCAGGAGGCCCTTCATGCGCAGTTTCGCCGGACGCGACATCCTTTCTCTCAAGGATTTCGAACGCAATGAGTTCATGCATCTCTTCGAGATCGCTGACCGCGTCGAGCCGATCGCGAGAGATCGTCGGAACACCGACATGCTCGCCCACAAGACGCTGGTGACGGCGTTCTACCAGCCGTCCACCCGGACACGTCTCGCCCATGAGGCCGCAATGCATCGTCTCGGCGGTCACGTGACCGGATTCTCCGACGCCAAGATGACGCGTGCAGGTGACTTCTATCAGGAATCCATCAAGGACACCGTCCACATGTTGGAGTACTACGGCGATGCCATCGTCATGCGCCACTTCGACCAGGGCGCTCCGCATGAGGCAGCCAAGTGGGCATCGATCCCTGTCATCAACGGTGGCGACGGTTGGGGCGAACACCCGACCCAGATCCTCACCGACCTCTACACGATCACCAAGGAGATGGGTTCGGTCGACGGCAAGTCGATCCTCGCCGTTGGTGACCATCGCATGCGCACCATGCACTCGCTCGGATACGCACTGAGCCAGTTCGATGCCGAGATGATCATCCTGGCCCCCGAAGAGATGTCGCCGCTTCCTGAGTTCCTTGCTGAACTCGACGAGAAGGGCACCAACTACCGCATCATCGACCACATCGATGAGGCCATCGCCGAAGCTGATGTCATCTACATGGAGCCCGTTGTCCAGCCCGACTACACGCAGGCCAGGCAAGAGAAGCAAGAGGTGTACGGACGTACCGCGGCCAACTATCAGGTGACCTCAGAGGTCATGAAGAAGGCCAAGGGCGACTCGATCATCCTCCACTCACTCCCTCGCCGTGATGAGCTCCTTCCTGAGGTCGACGACTCCAGGCATGCCCGTTACTGGCAAGAGGCCTACAACGGTGTCGTCATGCGCATGGCGCTCCTTTCGTCCGTCCTTGGAGCCTGGGAGTAATGCCAAGACTCGTAATCGCCATTGGCGGCAACTCGCTGATCCCCGACGGAGACCACCAATCCGTCCAGGATCAGTACGACGCCGCGGCAGAGACCGATGAGCACATCGCCGGCCTCGTCGAGCAGGGTTGGGATGTTGCCATCTCGCATGGGAATGGACCCCAGGTGGGGTTCATCCTTCGCCGCTCGGAGCTGGCAAGCAGCGAACTGCATGAGATCCCTCTCGACTACTGCGGTGCTGACACCCAGGGTGCGATCGGATACATGCTCCAGCAGAACCTCGTCAACGACTTCCGTCAGCGCGGAATCGACAAGAGCGTTGTCACGGTCGTCACCCAGGTCGAGGTTGACGCAGCTGATCCTGCATTCGAGAACGCGGCGAAGCCGATCGGTTCGTTCATGGACGAAGCCGAGGCTGTGCGTCGTCGCGACGAAGAAGGCTGGGATGTGAAAGAGGATGCCGGCCGCGGTTGGCGCCGTGTTGTTGCATCACCGAAGCCGATGAGGATCGTCGAACTCGACGTGATCAAGAACCTCCTTGACGCCGGTGTCGTCACGATCGCTGTTGGTGGTGGGGGAATCCCCGTCGTCGCCAACGCCGAAGGTGACCTCGAAGGTGTTGCAGCGGTCATCGACAAGGACCTCGCCTCGGCACTCCTTGCGAACCAGGTCGACGCCGACCTGCTGTTGATCTCGACGGCTGTGGAACAGGTCGCACTCAACTTCGGTACGCCCGAAGAGGAGTGGGTGGACCAGTTCACGCTGGCCGAGGTGAAGCAGTACCTCGAAGAGGGCGGTCACTTCGCTGAGGGGTCGATGGCCCCGAAGATGCGAGCGGTCGTGCAGTTCCTCGAAGCCGGTGGCAGAGAGGCGCTCATCACGAACCCGGAGAACCTGGAACGAGCAATGGCCGGCGAGACCGGGACCAGGATCGTTCAATGATGCGAGCCGTTACTGGGCTTGTTTGTGTGATCTGCGACAAGACGTACCCCGCTGACTACGCGGGGTACGTCTGTCCTGATCATGGGAACGAGGGAATCCTCGATGTTCGCTATGACTACGAGCAGATCGCGGCAGCGTTCACGAAGGAGACTCTCGGAGCGGATCGGAATCGCACGATGTGGCGGTACAAGCCGCTCATGCCCGTGGCCGCCGACGCCGCAGTACCGCCCCTCACCGTGGGTGGCACACCCATGTACGACGCGCAGCCAATCGCTTCCGACCTCGGACTCAAGAAGGTCTGGGTCAAGGACGAAGGCCGTCAGCCGACAGCATCGCTGAAGGACCGGGCCTCTGCCATGGCCGTTGTGAAAGCACAGGAGCGTGGCGCCGAGGTTGTAACGACCGCTTCCACAGGGAACGCCGCTGCAGCACTTTCGGGTATCTCGGCAAGCGTTGGGCAGAAGAACGTCATCTTCGTCCCTGCTTCGGCACCGGAAGCGAAGGTGGCTCAGCTGCTCGCCTACGGATCGACTGTTGCCTTGGTCAATGGGAACTACGGCGACGCATTCGATCTCTGCATGGAGGCATCAGCCGAGTACGGCTGGTACAACCGGAACACCGGATACAACCCATTCATGACCGAGGGGAAGAAGACCGCCGGTCTCGAGATCCTCGAAGATCTCGGATGGGAACCGCCGGATGCCATCTTCGTCAGTGTCGGCGATGGCTCCATCATCGGTGGCGTCCACAAGGCCGTGAAGGACGCGTTCGCTCTTGGCTGGATCGACCGGATGCCACGCATCTTCGGGATCCAATCCGCGGGTAGCGACTATCTCGTCCAGGCGTTCGAAGCAGGCGAGGACGTACTCACGAAAGCTCCGATTGCCGCAGACACGGTTGCCGACTCGATCAGCGCAGACCTGCCCAGGGACCGCATCAAGGCCATGGCCGCCGTCACCGAAACGGGAGGCTCCTACCTCCGTGTCTCGGACGAGGCAATCCTCGCTGCGATTCCTGCGCTTGCACGCGGTTCAGGTGTCTTCGCCGAACCGGCGGGGGCGACACCGTATGCGGGACTCCTCGCAGCCATCGATGCCGGTCTCGTGGGTGCGGACGACGAAGTCGTTCTCCTCGCGACGGGCAGCGGACTCAAGGACGTGGCGTCAGCCATGAAGGCCGTATCCGCGGTCGGTACCGAGCCAATGCACGTGGACCCCACTCTCGAATCTCTCAAAGCAGCTCTCCGTAGTTGAAAGGACCCCAATTCATGATCGATCTCACCGTCAATGAAGCCGTGCTGGCTTCGGCTGTTCAGCAGGCGAAGGCACGCGACTTCAAGATCCCGACGTTCAAGCAGATGCGCGATCCGAGCCTCATCCCCGACGATGTCAAACAGCGACTTGGCGGCGTGGGTCTGTGGGACCTCGATCCGCTCAACCTGTATCGCATCACGTGGCACAACGATCCCACGCCCACAGGCGGTGGCTTCGGTGGCGTGAACTACTTCGAGGTGCCGTCAGAGATCAGCGGTGTCGATGCGCGCATCGTCATGCTTGAGGGCAAGTGGTTCCCGACGGGCGCACACAAGGTTGGCGCAGCGTTCGGGTGTCTTGCTCCGCGTCTTGTCACGGGTCAGTTCGATCCTGTGACCCAGAAGGCCGTGTGGCCATCGACCGGCAACTACTGCCGTGGCGGCTCCTACGACTCGAGCCTGCTTGCCTGCGAGTCGATCGCCATCCTGCCTGAGGGTATGAGTGCAGAGCGGTTCCATTGGCTCGAGAGTGTGGCTGGCGAGATCATCAAGACGCCCGGGAGCGAGTCGAACGTCAAGGAGATCTTCGACAAGTGCAACGAGCTGCGTGTCTCTGGTGAGGATCTCGTCATCTTCAACCAGTTCGACGAGTTCGGTAATTATCTCTGGCACTACTCGGTGACCGGTCCCGCAATGGTCGAGGTCCTCAACGAGATCATGGGACCGAACGACCGGTTCGCTGGTGTGACGCTCACAACGGGCTCGGCCGGAACGATCGGTTCGGGTGACTACCTCAAGCAGCAGTTCCCGAACTCGAAGATCGTTGCAGGCGAGGCGACAGAGTGCCCCACGATGATCTACAACGGCTTCGGCGAGCACAGGATCGAGGGAATTGGCGACAAGCACATCCCTTGGATCCACAACGTGCGGAACACCGACATGGCGATGGGGATTGACGACGAGGCATCGATCAGCCTGATCCGTCTCTTCAACGAGCCTGCCGGTCACGAGTACCTGGCAAGCCAGGGCGTGTCGAGCGACTTCATCGAGAAACTCCCGCTCCTCGGTATCTCCGGAGTAGCGAACATGCTGATGGCGATCAAGTTCGCCAAGTGGTACGAGCTCACAGGCAACGATGTCGTCATGACGCTTGGTACGGACTCGATGGAGATGTACCAGTCACGGCTCACGGAGCTCAACGAAGAGCGTGGCGAGTTCACGGCTCTCGATGCTGCTGGTGCATATCACCAGCACCTGATGGGTCAGAACCTCGGACACGTCCAGGAACTCGGCTACTACGAGCGCAAGCGGATCCACAACCTGAAGTACTACACGTGGGTTGAGCAGCAGGGCAAGACATACGAGGAGATCCAGGCCCAGTGGCACGATCCGGACTACTGGACGGGTATCCAGGCGATGGCCGACCCGATCGACGAGATGATCGA
>JBDLJV010000026.1:0-18225 GCA_039714175.1 Actinomycetota bacterium | reverse complement strand
ACTTCGTCGAGCACGACAACCACGTCGTCCACCACCACGACGTCGACGACCCTCCCGCCCGCGTTCGATGCAGTCGATGTGTCCTTCTCATTCACGGTCATCATCGGTGAGGACTCAGTAGGCGTCTTCACTGCGACTGGGACCGCCACCGATGATGGCGTCATGTGCAGTTCCGGTACGAGCTTCGAAACTGGGTTCGTAGATCTCAATGGCGGGCACGAGCAATGGGTTACGCAGATGCGGTGCGACGATGACACCGGGCGGTTCAAGCTCGAATGCGACTCTAGAGGAACCTATGAGGACACGGTCTGGATCACGAACGACACGTGCACGGTTGTCGGCAGAACCAACGCCTATGTTGGCATCAGCGGTGACCTCTCAGGGACCACGACGTGCCCGCCCGGACCGAACTGCTTCGTCGAGTACACAGGAACCGTCGAACGTACCGAATAGCGGTTCACTTGAGCATGTGGAGAGGGAGCACCCAAGCGGATGCTCCCTCTGTCCCCCTCCCGATCGGCAATGTTCTCGCTTGTCGAGCAACGGAATCCGGATCCGGTTGCGCTGGCCTATTCCATCAGCTCACAGAACTCGTCCAATCCCCCGTCGTATTCGAACGAGCTTGGTCCATGTACGACCATGAGTTCGTAGTCGGGCGGGCCTCCGTACAGCCGGTAGCCCGCATCGATGAGAACGAGGCCGTGCCCCGGAACGGTCAACTTCCAGAAGACACCGGAGCCGTGGATTCCCTTGTCCGAGACCTTCCAGCTCTCAGTCCAGTTCCCTGCATAGCTGGTGCCAGTGGCAGGATTGGACAGCTCGTAGAACCCTTGGAGAATCAGGACACCGCTCGGTGTGAACATCCAGTGTGCCTCATTCGTTTCCATGATCGGGAACGCACATAAGTCGTCCAACACCTCAACCCCGTACTCGGTCCACCTCTCGGCTCCCTTGTCACCGGGAGCATCCGCTACGGCCGCACCGGCAGACACTGTCATCATGCCGATCACGATCCCTAACACAAACAAGCGCCGCATAGCATCCTCCTCGCCTGAGCACTGTCTCCCATCTATGTCCATCAGCCGACAATCGGCACAGGAATAGAACGGCTTTGCATCCGAGCCGGAGGCGGGATTTGAACCTTCTACCCAGACCCAGAGCCGTCCAACTGTCCCGAAACGGCGCCCAATCCCCAGCCCCGGGGCAGCAAACGACGGGAGCGAAGCGACCGACTCGAATTCGGCCTACGCACCAGGGGGCCGCGGGTGCACCCAGCTTTGCTGGATGCAGGAGATCCACATGACCATGCAGGTCATGTGGATCTTCTCTGTTGAGCCGGAGGCGGGATTTGAACCCGCGGCCTACGCATTACGAGTGCGTTGCTCTACCCCTGAGCTACCCCGGCTTGGCACGGGCGTTGCCACCCGGCGCTGGGGAATACTACCGGTGTCCGGCGCAAGGTGTCAGGTGTTGTGCGAGAGAACCGACCGCGGCGGTCATCGTGTTCCTAGGCCTGCCTCGCGTGGGCCCACACGCTGTACTCATCAGCGAATCCGACCATGAGCAGGGGCAGCAGCCCGCCGGTGAAGACGCCTGCTGGGGTTGCCAGGATCAGCAGCATGAACACGTAGATGACCGTGAGAACCGATGCTCCGATCCGCCACTTGTACACGTCGTCAACCCGCGGAGGATTGAGACACAAGGTCGCTCCGCCGGCGAAGGCTGCCGTTGCCCCCAGCACCGGCGCAAGCAAACCGACGGTAAGACCGAGTCCCAACAGCAGGATCATGGAGTGCAACACGCGCTTGGGTGCCTTCGGGTTCCGCGAGACGAACGCGAGAACCACGAACACGAACGGCGCCAGCACGAGTCCGATTCCGACGAGCGCCGGATTGATCTCGACGCCGCCGTCGGGATTCGTCGCGAACGAGGACGCATAGGGGAAGTAGCTGAACATCATCACAACAGTGGCGAGCGCGATCGCGAGCCAGTTGCGTCGCTTCAGCTCTTCGTTGAGGGACCGACCGGATGTTTCCGTTGGCATCTATCCCTTTACGGATCCGGCGGTCAAGCCTCTGACGAAGAAGCGCTGGAGGCCGAAGAAGACCGCAAGCGGGAGGATCATCGTCACGAATGCAGCTGCAGGCAGCAGGTTGAGTGCACCCTCGCCGCGCCCGGCCAGGTCAGCCAACTCAACGGTCAGCACACGAACCTCCGGATCGATCCCCAGGAACACGAGGGCAACGAGAAAGTCGTTCCATACCCAGAGGAACTGGAAGATCGCAAAGGAAGCCAGGACCGGCACGGACAGCGGGACGATCAACTTCGCAAAGATCTTGAAGTGGTCAGCGCCGTCGATCGTTGCCGACTCGATGATCGAGGACGGCAACGATCCCATGTAGTTCCGTAACAGATAGACCGCCAGCGGGAGGCCGAACCCGGCATGTGCCAGCCACACAGCCGGATACGTGCCGGTGACGCCGATCGCCGTGTAGACACGGAGAATCGGGATCAGTGCCATCTGGAGCGGCACCACCATCAGGCCGACCACGATCACGAAGAGCAGGTTTCGGCCGGGGAAGTGCATCCACGCGAACGCGTATGCGGCAAACGCAGCGATCGTGATCGGTATCACCACCGAAGGAATGCTCACCGCGAGGGTGTTGGCAAATGCATTGCTGAATCCCTCGTCGAGTACAACCCGGTAGTTCTCGAGACTCCACGTCGCTGAGTCGAAGATCTCTCCGACGACCGTCCACCAGCCATCGGCGCGAATCGCCTTGGGCTCGCGGAACGAGTTGACGAGGAGTCCGAGTGAAGGGATCGTCCAAAGCGTGGCGATGACACCAACCGTGAGATAGATGGGAAGTTTGGTGAAGCGCGACTCAGATTT
Source organism: Actinomycetota bacterium (assembly GCA_039714175.1). Taxonomy (GTDB): domain Bacteria; phylum Actinomycetota; class Acidimicrobiia; order Spongiisociales; family UBA5794; genus B3-G11. The sequence goes on along the minus strand of JBDLJV010000026.1, from coordinate 15,332 downwards.
GGTGGTCATCGTGTTGCCTCCTGCGCCCTGAACCGATTGACGTTGATGACCAAGATCGGGACGACGGCTATGAACAACAGCACAGCCAATGCCGCACCGAGACCGTCATTGTTGTTGGTGAAGAACTCCGTCACCATCTGCTGCGCCACAACCTGTGTGCCGTCTCGACCACCGGTCATGACGAACACGATGTCGAACACCTTCCATGTGGTGATCAGAACCGTTGTCCACACGACAACGACAGTGGACGAGATCGAGGGGAAAGTGACCTTCCAGAACGCCTGCCACTCGGAGGCGCCGTCGATGCGTGCTGCTTCGAGAAGAGCCTCAGGCACTCCCTTGATGGCTGAAGAGAGGATGACCATGGAGAATCCGGTCTGGAGCCACACGAGGATCACCATGAGGAACAGGTTGTTCCACGGTTGCAGCTGCAACCAGTTCACGGGGTCGGCTCCGAAGTAGACCCAGATGGCGTTGAGGACTCCGATCTGGTTGCCAAATCCCTCCGGGCGGAAACCATAGATGAACGCGAACACGACAGCGGCTCCAACGAAGGAGATCGCCATTGGAAGGAAGATGAGCGATTTCGTGATCGACTCTGTCCGTCTGGATAGCTTGTCGACCATGGTCGCGAACGCGAGACCGATTCCGACGGCCGCGATGGGGACCAGGATCACCCATCCGAGAGAATTGCGGATCGCTACCTGGTAGGTGCTTTCCGTGAAGATCCTGATGTAGTTGTCGAGCCCGACGAAGACCTCTCCATCCTTGTCCTGGAAGCTGATGATCGTCGTGTTGACGGCCGGGTAGACGAGGTAGAAAGCAAGAATCGCCATCGCGGGGCCGACGAAGGCGAACGGTCGAACGGCACGACCCCTCTGCTCGGGGAGGAGATTGATCAGCTGATCCATGCTCCAATACATGCCCCAGATGCCGAATACACCGGCAATGACCGCAACGACGACCTGCAACGCTTTGTTGGCGTCTTCATCCCTGAGGAAGTCGAACGCGAAGAAGAACGCGATGATGAGCAGGGGGAGAACAAGAGCGGATGCGATCCTGAGCAGCCAGACATCGATACCGTTGCTTTCAGGTTCGACTGCAGGTCCGACGTGGCGCGGTTCACCTTCCGTCTCGTGTTCTGTGACCGGCGGTGTGCTCATCGCGTCTCCCGTTCAGCTCTGCTTGCGTCCCGTCTCGGTTGCGGTTGGGGGGCGACCGGTTGTCGCCCCCCAACCATCATTCGTGGTTGTTGTCGTACCTGTCGGCTTACGGCCAGCTTGCCTCGATGGTGTCGGCGACTTCCTGTGCCGGGGTACCCCGACTCCAGTCGACCATACCAGTCCAGAACGAACCCTGACCAACTTCAGGCGGCATCAGATCGGATGCGTCGAACACGAAGTTGTTCGTGGCGAGCGCTCCGGTGATCGATGTCGCGAATGCCTTCGCCGAGTCAGACTCATAGCAATCGACATTTACATCCTTGTGGCCCGGGAGCCGCTCGACGCCTTCGACGCCGTGGCCGCCATACGGGGCAACGCCACCGCCAGAGGCTGATGCAAGCGTGCACTGCCAATCCGGTGTAATCCAGTCCTTGATGACCTGAACGTTCTCAGCAGCACCATCGAATACCATGATGGTGTCGCCGCCGCCCATGGCGCCGGTGTTTCCATCGATGGTCGGGAATGCGAAGGTCTTGATGTTGTCCTCATCACCCTCTTCGTAGCCTGCAGCGTCAACGAAGAAGTTCGCGATGAACGAACCCTGCTTCAGCATGAGGCAACCCGGTTCGGGCTTGTTGAACAACGGTCCTGGGGAGTCGCCGAAGGCGACGCCTGCCACGTTCTCGGGTCCGCCAAGGACGAAGCCGTCTGAGAAGAACAGCTCGCCAAACTTGTCGAATGCCGACACGATCGCCGGATCGTTGAACGGAATGTCATGGTTGAACCAGTCGGCGTATGTCTGTCCGCCGGACTGACGCACCACGATGTCTTCGAGCCAGTCCGTGCCTGGCCAACCTGTGGCGCCACCACTCTCGAAGCCGAAGCACCAAGGGGTCATGCCGTCATCAACGATCTGCTGTGACAGGGAGATCATGTCTTCCCACGTCTCAGGAATCTCGTATCCGTTGGCGTCGAACGTCGGTGCGTGATAGAACACGATCGACTTGAAGTTCGGGAACCACGGGATGCCGTAGTGCTTGCCATCTTCACAGACACCGAGGTCCATCCAGAACTTGGAGTGGTTCGACTCCATCTCAGCAATGTCGAATCCCATGTCCTCGAGGGACACCAGGGCGCCTTCATCAGCGAATGCGCAAATCGACGCCGGCTGTGGCGTGAACGCTACGGCTGGCGGATCGCCACCGTCGACACGGATGCGAAGCTGTGCTTCGAAATCGTCTGAGCCCGTGTACACGATGTTCGAACCCGTCTCGCCGTTGTACACGTCGAGATAGCCCTCTATTGCCTGTCCTTCAACACCGGTCGGTGCGCCGAAGAGCGTGAACTCAGCGGCGTCCCCACCCGTGTCGCCTCCATCAGCGTCGTCATCGCCACCGCCACAAGCAGCAGCGATCATCGCAAAGACAACGATGAGGATCGACCATCTAAGTCGTTTCATCTTTTCCTCCTTGTAGACCGCTGCGCGAAGTCCGCACATCGGTCACCATCAGAATATGCCATCGAAGAGCGCCGAGCAAGTCGCTGCAAGGCTTGTGGAAATCTTGCGCTACCTTGCAGCATCGATGGAGGACTCAGTTCCAGTGTTTCACGCGATCGTCTACGACCGCGTACCAGTCCTCGATCATCGACCCGATCGGATCGGGAAGGTGCTCGTACGTGTCCCACCAGATCGGTTTCTCGATCCACAGCCTTACGGCGGTCCGCCGGAATGCCCGCTCACCCGGAGCGAGCGAGTGCTGCGTTCCCACGATCGCCACCGGCACAAGGGGTGCCCCGGTCATCCACGCCAGCCACGCGGCACCTCGCTTCGGCGGGTCCTCGCCCCAACGCTCGACCCGTCTCCCCTCGGGAAAGAGGCCGACAACACCCCCGCGCTCCAGACATTCGATCGCCTCTCGCATCGCCCGAACGGGGTACCCATCCCGATCCAGGGGTATCGCTCCGAAGAAGCCAAGGACCCGGGCGAAGGCACTCGAGTTCAAGAAGAGGTCGTCGACTGCAAGGAACCGGACGAACCTGTTGAGGTGAACGTTGATCAACGGTGGATCAAGGTGCGAGAAGTGGTTCGCAGCGATCACCACCGGGCCATCGAGCGGAAGGTTCTCCGCCCCTGACACCTCCATGTCGAAGAACGTCCGCGACAGCACACGGTTGGGTCGGCGCAACAGCCGATCGAGTGCCTTCGGTGCAGCGGCGCTGAATTCAGTCATCTGTCCCCAGATCGAGGAACAAGGCAGCAAACGCGAGATTGGGACGTTGGTTCGCGCGCAACGAATCGATCGTGTCCAACACACGAGCGGCATTCTGGACGGCTGTCTCCGTCGTGACCCGCGTGAGGGATGACACCGATATGTCGGTGTTCTGGACCTCCGCACCCAACTGGGCGCTCGCCGTATCGCGGTAGAACGTGGCGAGCAGTTCAAGGCCCGTTACATACAGGGCGTCGGTGGCGCGTCCCAGCTCACGTTGCTGTCGTTCGATCACCTGTTTCGGGGCGTCATCGTCGGGGTAGTCGCGGTCGAGTTCGGCTTCCTGGCGTTGCTTCACTGCTGCAAGCAATGGCTCGGTTGCAGCGATCACCTCGGCTGTCAGGCGATACGCATCCCCCGGATGGTCGGTCAGCTGATCGGGGATGGAAAGCCAGGTGTCGCGGAACGACGCAACTCGCGGTTCACGAGCCAGAGCCACGGCAAGCCCTGGCCGCCCACCCGAGATCCTGGCCGCTTGCGATGCGCTCTCGGGATCGACGCCGAGTTCGGCCAAGCCTTCAGCGATCTCCTGTTCGGGAACACGACCGAAAACGATCGTGCGACACCGGCTCGAGACCGTCGGCGGAAGGTCGTCCTCTGACTCAGCAACGAGAACGAATGTCGTCGTCGGGATCGGCTCCTCGATGGTCTTGAGCAGAGCGTTCGCAGCCTCCAGGTTCAGCATCGAGGCCTCTTCCAGTAGGAACGCCTTCCGATCGGCCTCAAGGGGAGACCGAACCGCAGCGGAGACGACTCCCCTGGCCTGGTCGACAGTGATCGACGATCTGCCTTCCGGAGCCACAAGAATGAGATCCGGGTGCGAGCCTGACTTGGCCCGTCGGACCGCCTCAGGATCCTCCCCTCCGACGAGCGCAGAAGCAAACCTTCTCGCAACGCTCGCCTTGCCCACATTCGATGGTCCGACGAAGAGGTACGCCTGTGCAGGATTCTCGAGTTCCGCCTCGAGTAACTCGAGCACACCGCCGTGCCCGACGAGATCAGCGAAATGGGTCACGCTGAGATTCCGAGCCCATCGATGACAGCCTCGACGACCTCATCGATCCCGAGCGACGCGTCAACAACGACGAACCGTTCCGGCTCACCCCCGGCAAGCACATCGAACGCAGCGGCCACCCGTTCGTGAAACTCGTCGGCCTCGTTGCCGATCCGGTCACCGTCTCTCTGCCTCTGCAAACCAGAAGAGGAGTCGATGCGCAACAGGACAACAGCATCCGGCCACAATCCACCCAACGCGATGTCGTTCAGTTCGAAGACCTCATCCATCAAGAGGCGACGGCCACCCGCCTGATAGGCGAGGGACGAATACGCCGTACGGTCCGACAGCACCCACGAACCCGCTTCGAGCGCCGGACGCACGACCTCTGCCATGAGCTGGGCCCGTGAAGCTGCGAACAGTGCTGCTTCGGCTCTCGGATCGACATCGTGATCCATAGTGAGGAGAACGTCGCGGATCTTCTCCCCCACCTCGGTCCCGCCGGGTTCACGAACAAGCACCACACTGTCACCGCGCTCCTCGAGTCGCTCTGCGACAAGTCGAGCGATCGTCGATTTCCCCGCACCTTCAACACCCTCAAAGGCAATGTACCGAGCGCTGGCGAACCGCGATGAATCACTCATGTGCCAAGTCTCGCAGAAACCGGACGCCTGACGCCTGACGCCTGATCACTTCTTCTTCTTGCGCCTCTTCGGCGCTGGACCCTTGGCCCGCTTCTCCGCGAGGCGATCCGACGCATGCTCGAGGGTCACGTTCTCAAGCGTTTCAGCGACCCGGAAGGAGACATTCGTCTCTCCGTCGGTCATGTACAGCCCGAACCTGCCGTCCTTGATGACGATCTCCTTGTCGGTCACCGGATCTTTCCCGAGCTCCTTGAGGGGTGGCTTGGCACCACGGCGCTGGCGAGGCTTCGCCAGCAACTCGAGCGCCTCTTCGAGTGTCACGGAGAAGAGCTGCTCCTCTGTCTGGAGGGAGCGGCTCTCCTTGCCCCACCTGATGTACGGCCCATACCGGCCGTTGAGCGCTTCGATCGGCTTGTCGTCCTCAGGGTGCTCCCCGACGATCCGCGGGATCGTCAGAAGCTGAAGTGCCTGTTCGAAGGTGACGTCGTCGACGGTCATCGTCTTGAAGAGGGATGCTGTTCTCGGCTTCTCGTTCGATTCTGCATCTCGCTCGCCGAGTTGGATGTACGGACCGAATCGCCCCGCCTTGACGAACACATCGAGCCCTGTCCCGGGATCGATCCCGAGCGAGCGGTCGCCGCTCGGCGCGTCGAGGAACTCGAGCGCGCGCTCCAATGTGAGCTCGTCGGGTGCCAGATCCGGGGGAATCGAGGCAGTCCTCGGCTTCTCGTCCGAGTCGGGATCGACCGTACCGTGCTGTACGTAAGGGCCGAATTGGCCTGCCCGGGCAACTATCGGCTGGCCATCATCTGCGACGCCGATCGGGAAGGAGTTCACTGCTCTCGGGTCGATCCGTTCGAGCGCATCCTCGCCGACGAGATGCTTGAGGCCAGGTGAGCCGTTGCCGTTGTAGAACTCGTCGAGATACGGCACCATCTCTGCGTCACCGGCAGCAATACGGTCGAGGTCTGCCTCCATGCGGGCGGTAAACGCATAGTCCACGTAGTCGGAGAAGTAGTTCTCGAGCAGTCCGACGACGCTGAAGGCACGCCAGGTCGGAATGAGCGCGGATCCCTGCTTGCGGGCGTACTCGCGATCGAGAATCGTCGCAATGATCGACGCGTACGTCGAAGGACGGCCGATGCCGAGTTCCTCGAGTCTCTTGATGAGTGACGCTTCCGTATAGCGGGCCGGAGGCTTGGTCTCATGATCCGTGGGTTCGAGCCCCACCAGCCGGACATGGCCTCCCTCCTCCATATGAGGCAACGGCGTCTCTTTGTCATCGAGTGCCGCCTCCGGATCATCGCGGCCCTCGACGTACGCCCGGAGGAATCCGGGGAAGGTGATCGTTCGGCCCGAGGCCTGGAATCGGCATGTTCTGGAGTCCAACGTGTCAGCTTCGATCTGGACGATCAGGCTCTCGCCCTTCGCATCCTTCATCTGGGATGCGACCGTCCGCATCCAGATGAGCTCATAGACCCTTGCCTCGTCCGAACTGGGTCCGAAGTTGGCAACTGCGGCGTCGATGTCGGCGAAGCGCTCGCCGGCCGGCCGGATTGCCTCGTGTGCCTCCTGCGCCCCCTTCGCCTGCTTGCCGTAGAACCGCGGCTTGTTCGGCAGGAACTGGGGACCGTAGCGATCTGCCACAAGCGACCGGGCGGCATCGAGAGCAGTCGCTGAGAGATTCGTCGAGTCGGTCCTCATATAGGTGATGAACCCTGCTTCGTACAGACGTTGGGCGGCGCTCATCGTCCGCCGTGCGCCGAAACGCATCTTGCGCCCCGCCTCCTGCTGAAGCGTCGACGTGCGGAACGGCGGGTAAGGACGACGGGTGTACGGCTTTCGCTTCACACTCCGAACCACGAAGTCCGACCCCGACAATCCGGTGGCCAGCTCGATCGCATCCTCACTCGTCAGCACCAGACGGTCCTTGCGGAGTTCTCCGTCCTGGCCGAAGTCCGACCCATCAGCGATCCTGACTCCATCGACCTTCCTGAGGGTTGCCGGGAATTCAGTAGCGTCTGCACCGAGCGTCGCCTTCAGGCCAGAATATGAAGCCCTGACGAAAGCGATGCGTTCCCTCTCGCGTTCGACGATGATCCGCGTCGCAGGTGACTGGACGCGCCCGGCCGAGAGCCCCCGCTGGACACGGCGCCACAGAACCGGCGAAACCTCATATCCGAAGAGCCGGTCGAGGATCCGCCTCGTTTCTTGGGCTTGCACGAGCGGCAGATCGAGATCCCTCGGATTGGCGGCAGCCTCGCGGATCGCCCGTTCCGTGATCTCGTGGAAGACCATCCGGCGCACCGGAACCTTCGGTTTGAGTTCCTCGAGCAGGTGCCAGGCAATCGCCTCCCCCTCTCGATCCTCATCGGTCGCGAGGTAGAGCTCGTCCACTTCCTTCAGCTTGTTCTTGAGAAGCCTCACCTGCTTCTTGGAGTTGTCCGTGACGATGTAGATGGGAGCGAAGTCATGGTCAACGTCAACACCGAAGCGGGTGCTCTTCCACATCTCGCGCTTCTTCTCCGGGAGGTCGGCTGCGCGCGCTGGGATGTCACGGATGTGTCCGATCGAGGATTCGACGATGAAGTCGGAACCCAGGTACTTGTTGATCGTCTTGGCCTTGGCTGGCGACTCGACGATGACGAGTTTCTTGCTCATTGGTCCCCGGTTGTTCAGTGGTATAGGCGTACAGGAATACGACGGTCGCCACCCAATGTCAAGGGTTGCAACGGCGTAGAACCTAACCGATGTGTGGAGCGAAACCGCCATACAGTCGTTCGATGACGCGTTCCCAGGTGAATTCGTCCTCGACGAACCGGCGTCCCTGAGACCCCATCTCACGAGCTGCATCGCTATCAGAGAGAAGGATCCGAATCCCTTTCTCGATCGCGTCAACGTTCGATACCACGAACCCCGTTTCGCCGGGAAGAACGGTCTCAGGCGAGCCTCCCGAGTCACCTGCGAGGACGGGAACACCCGTTGCAGCCGCCTCGAGAAACACGAGACCGAGGCCTTCGACCTCGAGTCCGCCCCACCGCGACTTGCATGGCATGCAGAACACATCCATCTGCTGGTAGAGACCGGGAAGATCCGACCACGGGACATCGATCTCGAATCGGGTCGCCACGCCGAGCGACTCGGCCTTTCTCCTCAGCATCGCCTCGTTCCTGCCCTTGCCCACGAGGAGGACTTCCACGTCGCCGAGGCGAGCTGCTGCTTCCAGCAGCCGCTGCTGCCCCTTGCGCGGGACGAACCGGCTCACACATCCGATGACCGGGCGCGCATTGTCCGGTGGCGAGGCCGGAGGTACGAACGTGTCGACCTCCACACCCGCACCGAGATACTCAACCGGTCTTCCTGAGATGCGTTGAACCCTCCGGGACGTGAAGCGACTCACCGCGAAGCGGACATCTGCTGACGCCAGGTTCCGCCCGAGCATCTGACGGAGACCGGGGACCGCACCCGGAATCGTGATCTCGGCACCGTGGCTGAGGACGCCGATCGGTACACCGAGACTCTCGCGGATCCTGTTCCCCAGGAACGGAAGCGGGTGTGGAGCTCCGAAGAGGACGGCATCCGGCTCAAACTCGGCCGCGGCGTCCAGGACGGTCTTGAGCGTGGACGACGTCGGAAGCATGTATGGACGAGAGCCACGGGTGACGCCTGGCTCGTTCGGACCAGCGTTGGGGTCGGCCGGCGCGACCACGTGGATTGGATCCGGATATGCATCCACGAGGTTCTGCAGATACATCTGGATGCCACCCGGTTTCGGCGGAAAGTCGTTCGTGACAACCAGGAGACGCATATCAGTCGTCCAGGTGTGGCGCAACGTTGTAGGCGGCGAGCACGGGACCTGCCGCTGCCTGACGCACCTGGGACATCGACGAGTTCCGCGGGATCGGGAGCCTGTTTCGCTCGGTGAAATCGAGACCGAGGACACTCGTGACATACGCACGTATCGCTGCACCGTGCGAGACAGCCCCGATGTGGTCATGTCCGGAATCCGTGGCAAACGCGCGAATCGCCTCGTGTACGCGGTCACCTGCCTGACCGAATGACTCGCCGTCGCGGCCCCTGGGCGCGTCCTCACCCTGCGAATAGATGAGGTCGAACAGCTCCGGGTCATGAGCGACTGCTTCGGTCGTTGTCATGTTCTCCCAGCTCCCGAACGCCATCTCGATCAAGCCGGGGTCATCCACTGTGGGGGCGTCAAGCGCTCTGCCGAGAATCGATGCCGTCTCAACCGTGCGACCGAGCGGCGACGTGTACAGCGCACCGAATTGCGGAGCGAATCGTGCCGCGGCTTCAACCTGCTTGCGACCGAGGGCCGTGAGCGAGCTGTCGGTCCGACCCTGCCATCTCCCCTCGACGTTGCCCTCGGTCTGACCGTGCCGGTACAGCGAGACGGTTGTGCCGTCGGGTCCGAACTGCGTTGGAACCGACCCGAGATGAGAGGCATCATTGAACACTGCCAACTGCAGCGACTCATCATCTTCTACTCGGATCGTCGTTGACGCAGTGTTGTGCGACGGGATGAGCTTCAGCGGTCCGTCTCGAAGACCGAGAATGTGTCCCATGACTGACCAGATCGCACCGCCGTGTGTGACCACGACCGCCGTCTCCCCGTCGTCCATCATGCCAACGAGCTCCTCAAAGGCGCCGACGATGCGCCCGGCAAAGGCAGACATCTGCTCCCCACCGCCGGGGGCGACATCTTCTCCACCAAAGAACAGCTCCATCTGGCCCGGGAACCGCTCCGCTATCTCTTCAGTGGTCAACCCCTCCCACTCCCCCACATTGAATTCCCGCCACGCGGAATTTGGGGTCGGGTCACCGACAACCGAGGCTGTTCGCAGCGTACGAGAAAGATCCGACGCGATGAGATAGTCGGGCGGAACGCCGTTCTGTCGTGCGGCGAGGGCAAGGAGTTGCTGTTCACCTTGCGCCGAGAGGCCTCCGTCGGCCCAGCCCTGCCACCGACCAGCGCGATTCGCATTGGTCTCGGCATGCCGTATGAGGATGATGGTCTTGGCCAATGGACTCTCCGAGGGGGACCTGCGTAGGCTAGAGCCATGTTTGCGACATCTCTGCTGGCTCAGGAAGCTTCGACATTCGTGGACGCCGTCAACGGCTGGACCATCTGGAGCGCACTCCTTGCCGTCGGAATTGTCGGTCTTTACGTGGTCATCAGCCGCACGCGCAAGCGCTCGTACCGCGACATCATGACCCGCCAGGAACACGAAGCCCAGATGAAGGCAAACGACCCCGACATGCGTTCAGAAGATTGAACGCCCCTCCGGCAGTACGTGATACGTACTACGTAATACGTACTACAGGTTTGGCGTAAATAGCCCCCGGCTATTTACGCCAAACCTCTCTGTTGAAGAGGATCAGGATCGGGAGGATCTCCAGGCGGCCGACGACCATGATGCCGGCAAGGAGCCACTTGCCCGCGTCGGGGATCGTCGAATAGTTGCCCGTCGGACCGATGACGTCGCCCAGTCCGGGACCGACGTTGCCCAACGATGACGCCACAGCGGACACCGTGGTCACCACGTCAAGGCCTGATCCCGACAGCGAACCGATGATCGCCAGCAGGAAGGTTCCTGTCATGAACACGAACATGTACAGCAGGAAGAACGTCTGCACGGTTTCAACAACGAGCTCGGGTACTGCTGTCTTGCCAACCCTCGTGACGAAGACGCCGCGAGGATGGATGAGACGTCGAACGTCCGTGCGTGAGGCCGCGTACAAGATGTGGAGACGGTCGGTCTTTATCGCGCCGGAAGTTGACCCTGCCATTCCGCCAACGAACATCAGCCCCATGATCATGATGCCCAACGCCGGAATCCATGCAGCAAAATCTGCCGTTCCGTACCCCGTTGTCGTGATGATTGTGACCGATGTGAACAGTGCATTGCGCACCGTCGCCGAAATCGGGCCACCCCATGTTCCGATCATCATGAGAGCGGCAGCGACCAGGACAATCGAGATGTATACGCGCAACTCAACTGATTTGAAGTAGATCCTCCAGTCACGCCGGGCAACCTTGTAGTGGAGGGCAAACGACATTCCCGCCAACGCCATGAACAGGATCACCACCCACTGCGAGTACGCGGTATAGGCGCCGAGGGATCCTGCGTTTGTGCTGAAGCCGCCGGTGGACATCGTGGTAAACGCATGGTTCACCGCCTCAAACAACGTCATCTCCCCAGCCCATAGGAACATCGTCTCGATGACTGTGAGAATTACGTACACGAACCAGAGTCGCTTCGCGGTCTCCTTGAACCTCGGAGTGAGCCTGTCGGGCATCGGTCCGGGTGACTCGGCCCTCGCCAACTGGACGGCTCCCATCCCCAGAAGCGGGAGGATCGCTATCGACAGAACGATGATCCCCATACCGCCGATCCACTGGGTGAACGACCTCCAGAAGAGGATCCCGTGCGAGAGCACCCCAGGATCGGGAAAGATCGACGCACCCGTGGTTGTGAACCCTGCGGCGGCCTCGAAGACAGCATCGGTGATGCTGTCGGTCCCGCCGACGAACAGGTAGGGCATCGCACCAACCAACGCAAGGGACGTCCATGCAAGACCTACCGCAGCGAAACCTTCGCGTGTCGTCAACTCACCAGGCCGGTCGAAGGTTCTCCAAAGGACCGCGCCCACAAGCGTCGTGAGAAGCGCGGCAGCAAGGAGACCAGGGATGTCGGACCACTCTCGATACATCAGCGAGACAACCGCTGGCAACGTCATCGCCAAGCCAACAGCTCCAAGGACGGCACCGACGACATGGAGGAGATGGCGCCAGGACATGGATTCAGCCGGACAGCTTCTCAGCCGTTGGAATAGCCTCGGGGAGCGCGATGACGATCAAGTGATCGCCCACCTCGATCTTCGTGTTCCCCCGCGGCACGAACGCGTCGTCCCCGCGTTGTACGCCCCCAATGATGAGTGAGTGGGGCAGCTTCAAGTCTGTCAGTGTCTTACCGATTGCCCTGCTCTTGGGTCCAACCTCAAGCTCGATTGCCTCAGCATCCGAGTCGGTGAACGTGGCCACCGAGTGGATCACTCCGCGACGAACGAACCGGAGTATCTCGTTTGCTGCCGAGAGACGGGAACTCACAGTGGCATCGATCCCTACTCCGGGCAGTATTCCAACGAGATCAGTATTCGTGAGTCGTGCGATGACCTCGTGGGCACCGAGCGACTTCGCCACGAGCGCACCCACGATGTTCTCGCTATCCCATCCGGAGAGAGCCATGACCACGTCTGTGACCTCCACGCCTTCCGAAAGGAGGATCTTCGGGTCCTTCGTCTCAGCGCAGACGGTGACAACATTGTCGATCTCCTCGGCGATCAGTCGGCACCGTGACATATCCGAGTCGATGAGCGTCGTGTGAATTCCCCGATCGGCAAGCATGCTCGCAGTCAATTTCGCGAGCCGGGTTCCACCGAGCACGATCGCCTTCTGAGCCGCCCTGCTCGAAATGCCAAGCCAGCTGTATGCCTTCTCGGACGCGTCACTCCGGGCCATCATGAGCACGTGATCGCGTGGCTCGAGCTGCGTCGCACCACGGGCGATGATTGTCTTTCCGTGTCGGATTACCGCGACCACCAGCCAGTCCCAACCAACGACGCTTTCGCGAAGATCGGCAAGCGACCGGCCGACAAAGGCCGCTCCAGGATCGATGAACGCACCGAGGAGAACGAGTTGATCATCCGCAAACGGAATCTTCTCGGAGATGTCTCCGCTCGCAGCGAGCTGAAGCAGTTCGCGGGCAGCAGCAACGCCCGGATCGATCACAAGGTCGACACCGAGTGCTTCTACCTCGGCCTTCAGCTGTGGATCTTCCACACGGGCAACCTTGCGCGGAATACTGAGCTTCGTGCCCGCAGCACAGGCGAGAACATTCACCGCGTCTGAAGAGCTGACAGCGATCAACAGATCCGCATCACCGAGTCCAGCACTCGCGAGTGTTTCAGCGGAAGCGCCGTTGCCATTGATGACAAGGCAGTCGATCTCGGACTGAGCCTCAGCCGCACGCTGAGGGTCAGATTCGATGACGACCACGTCCTGGCCCTCAAGTGAGAGTTTCGTGGCGAGAAACGTGCCGACGGCGCCAGCACCAACGATGACAATACGCATGACCAATCAGCCTAGACACGTTCGTCGGCGCAGCCTCGTCCAGAACTGAGAGCAAAGGCAAAAGACGAAAGAAGCGGCCCGGGAAAACCCGGGCCGCTCTTGACTCTTGACTCTTGACTCTTCTCGCTAGAGCAATCCTCCGAAGCTCACGAACGCAGAGGCGAAGATCAGCGAGACGATCGTCATGACCTTGATCACGATGTTCATCGCGGGACCTGACGTGTCCTTGAATGGATCACCGATCGTGTCGCCGACGACCGCTGCTTTGTGCGCATCCGATCCCTTGCCACCAAAGGCACCAGCCTCGATGAACTTCTTGGCATTGTCCCAAGCACCACCCGCATTCGCCATGTAGATGGCAAGCAGGAAGCCGGAGATCAAGGCGCCGGCGAGCAGACCGCCGAGCATCTCGACCGAGATGAAGCCGACGATGAGCGGCAATGCAACAGCCATGGCACCGGGGATGATCATCTCGCGCAGAGAGGCCTTGGTTGAGATGTCAACACACTTGGCGTACTCCGGCTCGACCCCCTTCTTGCCTTCGCGAAGGCCGGGGATGTCGCGAAACTGGCGCCGAACTTCTTCGATCATCTGGAACGCTGCACGGCCGACCGCTTGGATCGTCAACGCGGCGAACAAGTAGGGGAACATGCCTCCGAGGAAGAGACCGATCGCGACCTTGATATCGAGGATGTCGAAGCTCTCGACACCCACAGCCTTCGAGAATGTGAAGAAGAGAGCAAGCGCTGTCACCGCTGCCGATGCGATGGCGAAGCCCTTGGCGATCGCCGCGGTCGTGTTGCCGAGTGCGTCGAGCTGATCGGTTGCCTCGCGAACCTCCGGGTCGAGTTCAGCCATCTCGGAGATGCCGCCGGCATTGTCAGCGATCGGGCCGTATGCGTCGACGGAGACCGTGATTCCGAGAGTCGCCAGTACACCGATCGCAGCAATGGCGACGCCGTAGATACCTGCACCCTCGATAGCCAGTTCCCCGGCCCAGAACGCAGCGCCCATACCGAGCGCCACAACGATGACTGAGAACGCCGCTGACTTCTTGCCCTCGGCGATGCCTGCAAGAACGACCGTTGCAGGTCCGGTCTCGGACTGTTTCGCGATGTTCTTGACGGTCTTGTAGTGGTCAGAGGTGTACCACTCGGAGATCTTTCCAACGATCATGCCGACGGCGAGGCCGACGACGACTGCGAGGAAGAGACCCCATGGATTGTCGACGCCCTCGACGTCGGCGAACATGATCGGGGTGAGGACCGCTACGCCAACAACGGTGATACCCGCCGCGGACCACGTACCCATGTGCAGCGCCTTGGCGAGGTGATCGCCCTTCGGCTTCACGAGGAAGGAGCCAAGGATCGAAGCGCCCATGCCGATCGAGGCGATCATGAGCGGGTAGAAGACGAGATGCGTCGTGTAGGCCGCACCAGCCGATCCGAACACGAGCACGGCGAAGGCAATCGGGGCGATGAGGGAACCGACGTAGGACTCGAAGAGGTCGGCGCCCATACCTGCGACATCGCCAACGTTGTCGCCAACGTTGTCCGCGATAGTGGCCGGGTTCCGGGGATCGTCCTCGGGAATGCCAGCTTCCACCTTGCCGACAAGGTCTGCGCCAACATCAGCAGCCTTCGTATAGATACCTCCACCGACACGGGCGAACAGGGCAATGGAGGAGCCACCGAGACCGATAGCTGTCACGATGTCGACCCATTGGGCCTCACCGAGGAAATCGTTGAAGAACCAGATCCCGAGAGCGAAGCCCAACAGGCCCAAGCCAGCAACGGTGAAGCCCATGACGGCGCCTCCACGGAACGCAACAGGAAGCGCCTTGGCAGTGCCGCCCTGTCGAGCAGCCTCAGCGGTGCGTGCGTTTGCTGCGGTGGCGATTCGCATACCGATGAAGCCAGCTGTTGCGGAGAGAGCTGCCCCGAAGACGTATGCAACGGCTCCCCATGGTCGGCCCCAATCGAGCAGGGCGAATATGAGGATGGCCATGATCGCAACGAATCCGGCGATCGCGAGATACTCGCGACGCAGGAACGCCATGGACCCTTCACGGATGGCGCCCATCAGTTGGACCATCCTGTCGTTTCCGGGCGA
>JBDLJV010000025.1:0-18662 GCA_039714175.1 Actinomycetota bacterium | reverse complement strand
CCCCCTGATTCGTCGCTTCGCTCCTCATCCGTCCCCCCATCAAGGGGGGACCGGAAGAAGGTGCGCTCATGCATAGACGACATGCATGGCCAGACGAAGGTAGGTACCCATGGTGCCTGTGAAGATCACTGATCCAGCCAACCGAGATCGTGGACTCAGAATCGAGGGGGGACCTGAAGAGGGTGCGCTTTCATGGGGGACAATCCGGATGAACTAGCCAGCCGCGGGAATCGCACATCCTGTGGCATTCACCGTCAGTTCGTTCACGCCAATGAAGACGAGGGTTCGTGGCCGGTAGGTATCGCTCACGGTCACACAGATGCTGTCCGGGCGAACTCGGACGGTTGCAGATTCGTCGCCACTCCCCCACAGACTGGCCACACGCAGCGCCTCGACTTCGGCGCCGCGCTCATCGAGAAGCAGATGTGTGTCGTACGCTCCCGACTGCAGCAACGTCGCCGCTCCCGACTCCGCTGCGAGATCGGCAACGGTCGAAACATCCCTGAACGCCACGCCGAGCAACGAGATCTCGACCGCAAGGGCTGTCACGATGAACGCCACGAAGATCAGCCCGCCCATCATCGGGAGCATCGATCCTCCCTCACTCCGTGGATTCCATCGCCTCACGGGTTACTCCGGAACGGACTTACGGGTACCTCGATCTCAGACCGTACGGTGCGCGAGATGTTCGTACCGCCGACACCGATCAGCACGACATCGTCTGACGCCACAACTCGAACGCTGCCCTGCCGCCTGACCACACTGACCGAGATGCCCTCGGGCGCTGGAGGCTGGTGATCGTGACGAGCAACCCAAACGGCTGCGTCTCTTGCGGCGGCGTGAACTGAAGCCGTTGCGTCAACAACGCGCGCCGTCATCGCAATCACGGGTAACACCATCAACACGACAGCGAAACCCACAACGATCATCTCGATAAGGGCAATGCCGCGCTCGCGTATCACGGTGGCACGATCTGAACAGCTGATCGGTGAATCCCCACCGTCACCGGGACAAGATTCGGGCCAGGAGGAATCCAGCGGAAGCTCACGGTCGCATGCAGGTTCTCCTGATCACTTACCACTTCCACAACTACATCCTCGGCACCGGGCACCACTGCAGACACATCGCGGGCAATGCCCTGACGAACCAACGCTGGATCCACACGTGAAACAGCGGCCTTGCGAAGCGCCGCTTCGACCGACGTCCCTGCTGCGCTTCTGGCAAGAACGAGGAAACCGATCTGGACGATCAGCATCATCAGCAGGAAGAAGACGCCGATGGCAACGATTCCTTCGATCGTGTGCGAGCCGCGTTCTACCCGAAGAAGCCGCTGAACTGGCCAGCTACATTGGTCCAGACATCCCCTGCCGTACCGCGTACTTGGGGCAGGAGCAGCGCGATGACCAGGATCGCGATAGTTGCCAATCCGAGCCATTCGACGGTTGTCGCTCCTCGTTCGTTCTTCCACATGGTTCATCCCTCCTTGGGATCGATGTTTCACGGCGCACCGGACAGCGCGCGTAAGCCCAGAAGTGTCGGATAGAGCAAGAAGATGAGAGCGGTCGGCACCATGAGCGCGAGCACTGGCCCGTAGGTAACGATTGCCCTCTTCCCGCTCTCGGTCGTGAGATCCCGTGCAAGCGTCGCGCGGTAGTCGACAGCGAGATCGCCAAGAGCAACAGCGAGCCTTCCACCTGTTGTGTGTGCGTGACTCAACGTCTCGTAGAGCCGCGTGGCATCGCCGACGACCGTCGTCAGGGACGCCGCTCGAAGGGCTTCGGGGACGCCATCGCCTTCGTCCAGAGCCTTCACGATGGCGAGAAGTTCATCAGCGGCCACACCGTTCGTCTCCTCCGAGACCGACCGGATTGCTGAGGAGATCGACTCACCCGCCACCACATGAAGGGACAACGCATCTGCGATGACAGGAAGCTCGAACCGGAGTCGCCGTGCTCGCCGCTCTCTCAGGTTCGTCCTTCGCATCGACCAAAGCACCCAGCCTGCCCCTGCTCCAAGAATCGCCATCGCTCCCGAAGAACGCGACTGCCCAGCGATGAGGAAATCGCCCTGAGCGACGAGTAGACCGAGCACAACACCGACTGCCGCTGCCGCGAGTCCGTCCGTCGGCACACTCATCGACCATCGGACCTCAACCTCGGGCTCAACGTGCGCCGTCAGATACGGTTCGAGGGACACGGCGAGCGAGTCGCGCCGACGCGGCACAGCAAGAAGGTACGTGCCGATTGCGGCCATGAAGGCAAGAGGCCACATCATGTGAACAGCCTCGGTGCAGCGCTGAGCTTGCTCGCCCTCCTGGCAAGCAGCCATCCGGCACCGGTCGCCACGAGGCCTGCTCCGACGACAACCATCCCCTCAGCGGTATTGAAAGCATCCGCTGCTTGGGGATTTGTCGCAATCGACAGGGAAAGCAATACCCACGGGGCGATCAGGGCGACCGTTGCCGTCCAGCGTTGTTCCGTCAACGCCGCATCGTGCGCCTTCCTCAATCGGATCTCATCAGCCACCGAAGCACCCAGCGCAGCGAGAACATCACCTACACGTCGGCCACCTGTCTTCTGAGCAATCGATGTCGTGGCAAGCACGCGATCCGCAATCGGATCATCGAACGTGGCCCGAAGGTCTGTCAGTGCAACATCGAAGCCTCTGCCGTAGGTGATCTCATGTCGAACACGATCCCGATATGAGTCGAACTCACCACCGATCCGTCCTGCAGCGGCAATGAACGCGTCGGGAAGGGTCTCCCCTGCTGCCACGGAGGACCGCATGTGCGCCACGAGATCTGGCCACCGGTCCGCCTGCTCGCTCTTGTGTCGTTCTGACCTTGTGAGCGCGATCCTCGTCGGGATCGCCGAACACAGAGTTCCAATGGCGATTGCTGGCACCACGGTCCCGAGCAGCCCGAACGTAACCACTGTCGCGGCAAATCCTGCTCCGATGCTCGCGGCGACAACACGCGGTCGAATACGTGGAAGCTTCGGGGTCATGATCGGAATGTCCCCGACAACGAGGATCCACATTGCCCCGGCAGCCGCCAGAGCGGCGATCCCCCTCATTGCATCACGCCCCCGACGGCTACCAACGAGGAGCGGGACCACTCGAAGAGAGGTTCAACGGTGAACACGCTCGGATCCAATTGCTCCGGAACGCGGAGAATCTCTTCAACGTGCCTGCCGTCAGCGTCTCGCTTGAGAAACACGACAAGATCGACGACAGCAGCAACAGTCCTACGCAGGAACGGAATCGAGATGTTGTCACCGGCCAATACTCCGTAGGACACGAGCTTTTCCAATGCGTCGCGACCCGAATTCGCGTGGATCGTCGCGATGCCTGAACAGCCTGCGTTGAGCGCCATGAGCATGTCGAGGGCCTCTGATCCCCGCACCTCACCGACGACGATTCGATCCGGACGTTGACGCAGGGCTTCTCTCACAAGATCCCGCAAAGTGATGGATGCTCCGCCATCCAGTCCGGCATCTCTCGTCTGCATCTGTGTCATGTCCGGAAGGTCGACATCGATTTCGAAGACTTCCTCACAAGTGACGACCCTCCGATCCGGTGGCACCGATCGCAGCAGACAATTGACCAGCGTGGTCTTGCCAGCCCCGGGAGCGCCAGCCACGAGAATGGTCGCGTCCTGTTCGATGCTCCGACGCAGGAACTTCGCAGACTCGTGGGACATTCCTCCGCGTTCGACGATGTCTTCAAGATCCGAAGCTGTGACGACGAACTTCCTGATCTGGATATTCATTCGATCGACGTGAGTGACAGGAGGTCCCGTGATGTGGACGCGGCTGCCATTGGGCAGCTGTGCTGACACGATCGGATTGGCCTGGTCCACCCTGCGTCCGGTACCTGCGAGCAGCTGATCCGCGATTCGACGCACAGCATGGGGCGCGACCACCACGTTCACGAGTTCCTTCACGCCATTGCGGACAATGAACGTTCGCTCTCCCCCGATCACGATGATCTCCTCGATCAGAGGGTCATCGAGCAACTCAGCGAGGTATCCGTAGCGCGCAGGATGGGAAGCAACGGTCATGACGGCGACCCGAGGCCCGCGACGGCGCGACTGAGGCGTCGGTCGGGCAGTTTGGCTGTTGCTGCAGCTCGGCGAACCTGCTTCAGGTCCGGGATCACCGCCGCCGGCTCCAGACCCGTCCATCTCCTGGCGGCATCCGTCACATCCACGCGATCGCGCGCAGCAACACGGTTCAGGATCAGGTTCGGTTGGGGCCCCAACCATTGTGAGGTGACCTGCGCTGCTCGAACGATACCGATCGACGATGCATCAACCACCAGCAGCACAGCATCGGCTCCTTCGACCAGTTCACTGTTGCTCGTGATCGTTCCCACATCGAGCACGACCTCGTCGAACTGAGCACGAGCAGCATCGATGACGCCCTCAATCATCGTGTGACGGAGGGGGGCCTCGCCAGCTCGATGCGAACCGGTGATCACAGAAAGGTTGCCGATGTGATGTAAACACTTCGGATCGATCGACCCCTCCGCTCGAACGCCATCAGCCGCGTCGGTGACGTCGGGGCGAGGAGGTAAACCGAGACGCACCGCCAACGCGGGCGCCTCGATGTCGGCATCGATGAGCACGACCGATCGATTGGAGCCGTTCGCAGCCGCATAGGCCAGGGCGACCTCGGTGCATCCCGGCGCGCCGCGTGGCCCAACCACGGCAGTCACCATGCCGGTGGATTCAGGAATCACCTCGCTGGCTTGTGGAGCCACGAAGCGGATCGCTTGCACGAGTGCAGCGACATCGATGGAATCCGGCACGACTTCCCCGGCCCCGCCCCGTTCGAGGATCTGCGCGGCTGGTGTGTCGCCGTCCGGATGCACTCCGATGACTCCAAATCCCAGCCGACGCCATGTTGCTATCTGACGTGGCGTCACCCATGCGACCTCGCCACCGGCCACGACCACGTCGATCTCTCCGGCTCGCGTCTCGATGTCTGATGGTTGGTACGCACGAAGCACGACCCGGACAGCGGCAGTGTCACGTGCATGAGCAACGAGGCCAGGTTCCCAGTCACGGGCAGACAGGACGGTGGCCACTCGAATGGTCACGGCGCAACCCGCACGAGATCGATCTCGGCTGTGTGCATCGCACCGGCAAGCTCACGAGCGAGGTCATCGTCCACTGCAAGCAGGATGTTGACCTTGCCTCGATCTATCGACGACTCGGACTGTTCTGCCTCCACTACGAACACCCTCGATGCGAGGAGTGTGGTGATCGGATCCGCTTCGAAGCCGCCAGGTGTCGTCACATACACATCGACATGGTCCCCAGCGAACAATCTGCCGAGCACTGCGTTCTCCGCGGCCAGGGATAGCGCGATCACATTGGGCGAGACAACAAGCTCCGGGGGCTGCAGAAGGGAAGCGACGAGAGGTTCGCCCTCCTCGAGTGGTACGCGGAGCGACCAGTCAGCAAGATCGCCCACAGTGTCACCGACGACCATGCCATCGGAGGTCTCCACGTATCTGACGCCCACATCCAGACTCGACAGTGGCTGCCCAGCCACAAGGTCTCCCTCTGCGACAAGAACCGGAACGCGTACGGGGGGCTTCGTGAGCTGCAGAACGCCGAGCGCTGCGATTGCAGCGAGGATGCCACCGATGATCATCCGTCGATCGATCACCGGAAGACTGATGTCACGAACCCTCACCCCCAGAGCCATCAGCGAGCCTCCATTGACACCACATGGGCGAGGACGACGAAACGCTCGTATCCCGAGTCGCTCAGGACGACATGGTCGATGCCGACCGCTGCCACATTCCCCCGATAGATGTGTCCGTCAGTGCCGCACATGACGACCTGCTCGTTGCGGTCCTCTGCCTCGATCAGTCGGTCACGGAGTGTGCGTCGCCTCAACGCTGCAGATCTGGCTGCGGACTGCTCCGCGTCGAGTGTCTCATCCAAGCGTCCTCGAAGCGTCCGTCCGAGGTGCTCGAGATCGGGGTGACTGAACGGATCCATATCGCTCTCGCGCTTCCTTCCGTCCTTTCCCCACTCAGAGCGAACTCGAACCGGAACCTTGATGCAAGGGGTGTGTGTCGCATTCTTTCGCGACACACCGCCGAAGTTCGCGCCCTAGACCCCGCTTTTCGCGAACCCAGAGCTACAGACCTCATATTTCATGTCTGTGGCCCACAGAACGCACGAAGTTGGGCAGCCAGTCAGCCGGAGAGAAAGGCAGTGAGATCCGCGACGATCGTGTCCGGCTCGGCACCGAATGGCCAAGATGCAACGATCACGCCTTGGTCATCGACGGCGTAGATGTACGCACTATGCAGCACGTCGATACGGCCATCGTCGAGCTTGATTACGTCGAAACTGGCACCGAAGGCGTCACCCGCTGCTTTCAGCAGCTCAGTGTCGTCGGTCCGCAGAGCGTGGCCCCCTTCGATGAAGTGCTCGATATAGGTCGCCAACACCTCAGGGGTATCCCGGTCAGGATCGACGGTGACCATCGAAACGTCCACAGACTCTGCGGCTTCACCCATCGATGCCAACGCGGTACGTAGGTCCGCGAGTGTCGTCGGACAGACGTCAGGACAGAATGTGAACCCGAAATACACGAGGAGCACACCATCGTCCTTCGCCGACAATGCGAAGGCTGCACCATCGTTGCTGGCATCCGGTAGCTCGATATCGGCCACGGATCGACCAATGATGCTCTGTGTGGGTAGCGCCTGCGAAGCGACGTTGTCAACCTCTGCAGCGGGAGTCGCATCCACGGTCGCATCGCGTTGTGTGGCGCAACTTGCGGCCAGGATTGCAACGATGAACAGCAGTACTGGGAGACGTCGATTGATCACGGCGCAACGGTACCCACGGTGAGCTGATACCCAGCGTCGCTTCGGGTTGGCGCGCCGTATCATCGCGACGCACCTCGCGTCGTCGTCAAGCAACCGGAGAACGGATCATGGGAATCAAGTGTGGAATCGTTGGCCTGCCCAACGTTGGGAAATCCACCCTGTTCAACGCGCTCACCGGTGGCGAGATCCCGGCGGAGAACTACCCCTTCACCACCATCGACCCGAACGGTGGCATGGCCCTCGTTCCTGACCCTCGTCTCGACAAGATCGCCGCGATCGTTGAGCCCGAGGAAGTCGTGCCCACTGTCGTCGAGTTCGTCGACATCGCCGGCCTCGTCGCAGGCGCATCCGAGGGCGAAGGTCTCGGAAACAAATTCCTGAGCCACATCCGAGAGGTCGACGCAATCGCTCACGTTGTTCGCTGTTTTGAGGACGACAACGTGGTGCATGTGCACGGCAAGGTCGATCCCGTCTCAGACATTGGAACAATCACCACGGAACTGGCCCTGGCGGATCTGGACACTGTCGATCGCTCACTCAACAAACAGGAGCGCAAGGCAAGGGCAGGCGACAAGGACGCTCTCGCCGCCGTCGGGGTCCTCGAACGACTCCACGATCACCTGTCGCAAGGCTTACCTGTACGCACACTTACGTTCACCGACTCAGAGCGTCTCATCGTGCGGGATCTCTTCCTGCTCACATCCAAGCCGAAGATGTACATCGCCAACGTGTCGGAGGACGGCCTGCACGACAACCCGCTCGTGGAAGCGGTTCGGGAGCATGCTGAGGGGGAAGGAGCCGATCTTGTTGTTATCTCTGGTGCCCTCGAAGCCGAACTCTCCGTGCTCGACGAGGCAGATCGCATCGAGATGCTCGCCGAGTACGGACTCAAGGAACCAGGACTCAACAAGGTCATCCGAGCTGCCTATCACCTCTTGGGTCTCCTCACGTTCTTCACCGCAGGCGAAAAGGAAGCCAGGGCTTGGACGGTCAAACGAGGAGCAACAGCACCTCAGGCGGCAGGCCAGATCCACACCGACTTCGAACGCGGCTTCATCAAAGCTGAGACGATCAACTGTCGCGACTTCGTCGAACTCGGCGGCGAACAAGGCTCGAAGACTGCGGGCAAGCTCAGGATCGAAGGCAAGGAGTACATCGTCCAGGAAGGCGACGTCATCCACTTCCGTTTCAACGTCTGAGCCCGCATCCGACACGTGTCCTTCTCGGCCCTCGTCTTCCGACTCGATCACGATTGACATCAACCCCACGCAGGCGGACGATGGATGTGAGAGGAGGTAGCCATGGCCACCTATCGCAAGGATGCGGCCAGGGAGCATTGGCACATTCCGTGGCCCGTTCGCATTCTGATCGCCATCGTCGGACTGGGAATGCTGTTGCTGGGCTTCGTCGGTTGGGCCCTCGAGAATGAGTACGGCGGTGACACGGACCGCGCCGAGTACGTCATCGGACACGACGTCGAAACTGGTCTCGCCACCGTCCAAGAAGGCGAACGTGGCGAGGTCGTATACGAGTTCTCGAGCATGCAAGACGCTGAGGCCTGGGTCCAGAGTCAGCGCGGACCGCGCGACTACACGGTGCCCGTTATGTTGCTCATCGGAGGGGCGCTCATGATCATCGTCGGTATCGCGCCGGCGCCGTCGAAACGGGAAGCTGGGTCCATACCCGCGACAGGCCTCGAAACCCCGGCATAGCAGTCGCTCCCTGGCCCATTGGTCGGATAGGATCGAACCCTGGCCCTTATCCGACGCCGCAGGAGTGCACACGTGATCAACACTGATCCCATCGAGGCATCGGGATCCGACATCCGATCTCTCGCCAAGGAAGCCGTTGTCGAGGCGCCCGTCTCAGACGTGTGGGCTGCCTGGGCCTCCGGCGAAGGCATCGCCGCGTGGTGGAATCCGCCGGAAGCAAGAGTCGACCTGCGTGTCGGCGGCCCATTCGAGATCATGTTCCTCCCCGACGCTCCGGACGGAGATCGAGGTTCAGAGGGTTGCCAGTTCTTGGCCTATGTACCTGACGAGATGGTGTCGTTCACCTGGAACGCTCCTCCACACCTCGCGCTTCGCAAGATCCACACCTGGGTTGTGATCACCTTCACGCCGGTTTCAAAAGCGAGAACACACGTCCGTCTCGTGCACACAGGATTCCTCGAGGGTCCCGATTGGGACGACTACCGCGACTACTTCGTCGATGCCTGGGGATACGTGCTGGACCTCCTCACAGCTCACTGGACCAACGAGTGAGCGCTAACGTCGATTCTGTGCAGACCTCATCCAGCCACAGCGAGGCGCTCCGCCGGGCATATGACGCCGATGTCGAACGTCGCGGTGCCATGACACCGGACGAGTGGCGAACCGATCTCATCGATGAGTTCGCGGTAGCCGTTCGGACGTCCGGAGGTCGCTCCGTCCTCGAACTCGGTTGCGGTACCGGGCAACTCGCGCAGCGGATGGCGAGCCATGATCTCGATATCGTCGCAACCGATCTGTCGCCGGGGAATGTGCAACGAACGCGAGAGCGCGGCGTGAACGCGCAGATCGCCGATTTCGCAGATCTGCCCTTTCCCGATGACACGTTCGATGCCGCCTTTGGCATCAACTCGTTGATCCACGCCGCGCCCGAAGAACTACCCGCCGTCCTCGCCGAGATCTCGCGGGTGCTGCGTCCCGGAGGACGCCTCCTCATGGTTGTTTGGGGAGGTGTCGACCATCAGGGCCCGCTGGACGACGAATGGCTCGATCCCCCGCGATACTTCAGCTTCTACACGGATGAAGCCGCCCTCGCCCTCGACACGCCCGGGTTTCGGAGGATTTCGTTCGAGACACTCGACGTCACCGAGGCAGGCGACGACATCCACCCCCAGGTCATCACGCTCGAGGCGATCTAGTGCTGTGTCCGCGTCGTTCACCGCAAGAAACCGCGGCACAATGGTGATGTGAAAGCCAGGAAGATCGTCCGACCGGCCGTTGCAGCCAGCGCACTTCTCGCAGGCCAGATGGCACGCGCGATCCTTCGTGATGACCTTCCCTCGCTCGAGAACCAGGATCCCTCGGGTGTCTTCGGGGATCCGAGCGATCCACCCTTGCGGCTCGTATTCCTCGGAGACAGCTCAGTAACCGCGCCCGGGGTGGATCCCCTCGACCACTCCTGGCCGCGACAGATGGGCATGTACCTCGCTGGGCGCGGCTACCACGTGACCGGAGCCAGCGTCGCCGTCGGCGGAGCCAAGATTCGCGATGCACTTGAGGAGCAAGTGCCCGCAGCGCTGGACCTCGAACCCGACATGGCCTACGTAGCCGTTGGATCGAATGATGCACTTCGGGGTACACCGGTCGCCCGATTCGAGTCGGACTTCGATCGGATGGTGGATCTCCTCCATGCCGAAGTGCCGGTCATCGGATTGTCAGGCATCGGTGATCTCGGCACGATTCCTCGCCTCCCCGAAATGGCGCAAGGCATTGCACGTGTTCGGGCGCGGGCAATCGACAAGGCGATTGCCCGCGTCTCCCACAAATACCCGAACGCCATCAAGTCATGGGTGTGGGATGTGATGGCGTACGACTTCGTGCAACGCCCTGAGTTGTACGGAGCAGACCTCTTTCACGCATCGGCCGAGGGACACCTCGCGTTCGCAACAGTCGGCACGCCCATGGCCGACAGACTCCTCACGATGTGGGAACAAACCGAGGTCCGTCGTACTACGTAATACGTACTACGTACTACGGCGAGCGAAGCTCGCTCAGCGACGCTGAGCAAGGAAGTGACGGATCATCGATGACACAGTGCCGATCGCACCAGTGTTCGCCCCCTCTGGGATGATCAGATCGGCGTACCTCTTCGACGGCTCGACAAATTGGTAGTGCATGGGCCGAACAGTCTTTGTGTACTGCTCGAGGACGGACTCCATCGTCCGACCGCGTTCGAGTATGTCGCGCTGCATTCTGCGCATCAGCCGCAGATCCGCCTCCGTGTCGATGAAGACACGCACGTCGAAACGCTTGCGCAGTTCGCGATCGGCGAATAGCAGTATGCCCTCCACTATCACGGCGGGTTCGGGTTCGAGGTGGTACGTATCGGCTGTGCGGGTATGCGTTTCAAAGTCATACACCGGCCTATTGATCGCCTCGCCGTCGCGCAGAGCGTCGAGATGGTCAACCAACAGCGAAAGCTCGAGCGAGTCAGGGTGGTCGTAGTTGATCTTCGCCCGTTCCTCCAACGTCAGATCGGAACGATCGCGGTAGTAGGCGTCCTGCTGGAGGTAGATGACTTTGTCGCGACCGACGAGATCCACCACCGACCGGGCAATCGTCGTCTTACCCGATCCAGAACCGCCGGCAATGGCGACAAAGAGCGGGCGCGACTCTCCTTCAACAGGCCCGAACTGGTGCTCGGCGATGATCTTGGAAATATCGAGGGTCATCAGCGGCAACGGTAGCGGCTGGCTGACCGCTCGGCATCACCAGGGAGACCGCAGTGTCACGTCTCCGCTGAAGCTCTTCACCGTCAGGGTCACGCGCCGACGATCGTCCGCGTTCGAGGGCTTCAGCCGATTGTGGAGTTCACCGGATATCGTCGAGATACGAGCGTCCACTTCGAGTCCGGGCGGGAGTCCGACCGTGGCGTTGCCACTCATCGATTTGATGTCGAGATCGCTGCCGTCGAACCGATGGATCTTGACCTCGCCTGATGCGGTCTTGCAGCGTGCTGCCGACTTGATCATGCCGATGTCGAGATTCCCGGATGCCGTCGTGATTCGTGCTTCGTCGACAGACCCTGCGTGGACGTCTCCATTGGCGGAAGAGACGAAGAGGTCATCGACCGGCTCGAGGATCTTGACATCACCGGAGCCGACCTTCGCCCGTACGTCGGACACGGTCCCCTGGATGACTACATCCCCAGCTGCAAGTGAAACATCGATCGCCTTCAGGTTCATCCGCGACACCACGTCGCCGGCCGCGAGACCGACACGCACCGTGCTCTCGGCAGGTGCTGCGACATGGACATCCATCGCCTTGGAGAACCATCGGCGCTTCGGTGACCGGGTACGAACGATGATCGAGTCGCTGTTCTGCTCGATGGTCGTCTCGGCCACTGTCTCAGAGGAACCCGAAAGAGTGACGGTCACCGTGTTGTCGGAGGATTCGGAGAGAATGATGTCTCCGGCCTGTGTCGTGATGTCGAGGTGCACTGCCCCCGTGACCTCAAAGGATTGCTTGCGATCTGTCATGTTTCAATCGTTCCCGTGAAGGTCGTCGACGATGAGCGCTTCCGCGACTTCGCTGAGCTACTCAGTGCCTTGACGACGAATGTATTGACGGAGTCACCCAGCTCGGAGGCGGCGTCCTCAAGGTCGTCCTTGAGATCCTCTGGCAGCCGAACGGTCATCCGTGCATCGAGATCCTCAGTGCTCACCCGCACTTCTTCTCGTGTGTTGCGTACCACGAGCGATGGCATGCCGTCCTGCACCACAACATCGACACTGCGGTCTCGAAGTTGTGACGATATCTCTGCCGCTGCCTGCTCGGCGAAGCCGAACGCTGCGTCCCTCAAGGCTGGACCGATGGCGCTGAGGACTGCGTCGGAAGCCGCTGTCATTGCGGGATCGTCACCGGCAATCCTCATCTGGTCCTCAACGGTGCGCCGCAGCCGTTCGACGATGATCTCGATATCCATTGGTTCCTCCTGGCTTCCCGATCAGTGGGTTGCTTCGATGCGTGCGACCCGCATCAGTCGCTCGTCCTCGCTGACCATGTCCCGACAACGGGCATCCATGTCAGCCTTGATGCTCTCGGGGTTGTTGTACCACAACATCGTACTTGCTCCGTTCTCCTGCCGATGTGCTGTCACTATGATGTCATACTATCAGCAACTTGTCAACACCGCTATTCTGGAGCCTGCCGACGACTACAATCGGGGACGAACCACACCGGGGAGCTCGGAACGACCGGGCTGAGAGGGTGGCCTTGCATCCGCACTGCCACCGACCCGCTGAACCTGAGCTGGATAATGCCAGCGGAGGGAGGAGTGGCATGACCACAAAGGGAGCCAGAGCGATCATCCTGGCTGGCGGTGAGTTCCGCACTCCTCCACCTGCCGTCGAGTCAGCTCTCGTGATCGCTGCCGACTCGGGTTATGACCACGCCAGGAACCATGACATCGCTGTGGATCTACTCGTCGGCGACCTCGATTCCGTCTCAAGCGATGGACTGGCGCATGCCCGACAAGCAGGCGTCGAGATCGAGGAACATCCGGTGGACAAGGACAGTACCGATCTCGAACTCGCCATCCGGGCAGCACGCAAGCGGAGAGCAACCACGATCGACATCTACGCAGGTGAGGGAGGGCGGATCGGCCATCTTCTGTCCATCGCTCTGCTGATAGCCGGTGCCGAGGCTTCATCCGTTCCGATCGTGTGGCACACGGCGTCGGGCGATGTCCAGGCAGCGACCTCACACCGTTCGGTGCACCTCCATGGCGCCGCCGGTCAGAACGTGACGGTCCTACCGATCGGCGAGGCACACGGGGTAACGACCTCAGGCCTCCGATGGACGCTTGACGACAGCTCGCTCACACGCGGAACGTCACTCGGAGTCAGCAACGAACTTTCGTCAACAACTGCAACCGTCGAGGTCAGCGAAGGGGCTGTCCTCGTCATCCTCGAGACACCGGAAGGCACATGACCAAGCACACCGCGACGCTCGCTCTCCTGCTCTTCGCTCTGCTCCTCGCAGCAGCGGGATGCACGAAGGATTCCACGCCGGACGAGATCGTCCTCCTGACACATGATTCGTTCGCACTCAGCGAGGGAACACTTGACGCATTCACCGACGAGACAGGCATCCCGGTCACCGTCCGGACGGCAGGCGACGCAGGCACCATGATCAATCAAGCGATTCTCACGAGGGACAACCCAATCGCCGATGTCATCTTCGGAATCGACAATACGTTCCTGTCCCGGGCGATCGACAACGAGCTGTTCATTCCCCATACGGCCAGCGACATCGAGACGGTGCCTGATCTCCTTCGAATCGAAGGCGACGCCGCGACACCGATCGATTTCGGCGATGTCTGCATCAACTACGACATCGCCGGACTCAGGGAGAGAGATCTTCCCGCTCCGAGGACGCTCGCCGACCTGGTGGATGACCGATACATGGGGATGCTCGTGGTTGAGGATCCGGCAACCTCCTCACCGGGACTCGCCTTCCTGCTGGCAACAATCGCTGCCTACCCCGACGGCGCCGAGTATGACTGGAAGGCCTACTGGCGTGATCTCTTCGACAACGGCGTTGTCGTGGCCAGCGACTGGTCCGAGGCCTACTACACGGCCTTCACAAGGGCCGGGGGCGGCCAACCGCTTGTCGTCTCCTACGCCTCCTCACCTCCCGCAGAAGTCCTGTTCGGGGAGTTGACCGAAGCCCCCACCGGTGTCATGACCGAGGGCTGCTACCGGCAGATCGAATACGCCGGAATCCTTTCCGGAACCCCTCACGAGTCCGAAGCCGGAGCCCTGATCGATTTCCTGCTGTCCGAGACCGTCCAGGCTGACATCCCGTTGAACATGTTCGTGTATCCGGCCAACTCCGAGGTGCCGCTGCCGGAGGTGTTCTCAGCCCACACAACGTTCCCTGACAACCCGACCGTCATGGATCCCGGGACAATTGGTGCCAATCGCGAACGATGGATCGAGGAATGGACCAGGATCGCTCGCTCGTAGCCCGTAACCCGTTCGGCCGTTGGGGGACGGCGGTCGTGATAGCCGTCCCGACGGCTGTCCTCGGGTACTTCTTCGCCTACCCCGTCATCTCCATCACATACCGAGGCCTTGCTCCCACCGGACACATCGATCCAACGGTCCTCTTCGACGTTCTCAGGGATCCCTCACTCCAGGGCGTTGCGGCCTTCACGCTGTGGCAAGCCGTGCTCTCGACATTCCTCACCGTTGCAGCTGGCCTTCCCGCAGCATGGGTGTTCGCACGGTTCGACTTCCCCGGCCGTTCGATCATGCGAGCGGCAACCCTTGTTCCGTTCGTTCTCCCGACACTCGTTGTCGGGACTGCCTTCCTCGCACTCATCGGACCCCGGGGCGTGACGGGAGTGGACCTGACCGGGACGCTTGCGATCATCCTCCTCGCTCATGTCTTCTACAACTATGCGATCGTTGTACGCGGCGTTGGCACATATTGGGAACGGCTCGATCCCTCCTTCGAAGAGGCCGCGCGAACCCTTGGCGCATCGCGCTGGCAGACCTTCCGTACCGTCACCCTCCCAATGCTTGCCCCCGCCATCGCATCAACAAGCGCCCTCGTGTTCCTGTTCTCCTTCACATCGTTCGGAGTGGTGTTGCTCCTTGGCGACCTCAGCCACTCGACAATCGAAGTCGAGATCTGGCGCCAAACCACCGCCTTCCTGCGACTCGACGTAGCGTCCACACTTGCTGTGCTCCAGCTCATAGGGGTCGGGACGATCCTCGTGTTGTACGGGCGGTATCAGAGACGCACTGCGATCCAGTTCAAGCATCGGGCCACTCCCCCGCCGCGGCCTGCAACAACCCGCGAGAAGGCAGCCGTGTGGACGGTGCTTGGCACCTCGGGACTCCTCCTGGGACTTCCCATGGGAATCCTCGTCGGCCGATCCCTGGTGCAACCATCAGGAGGTATCGGACTCGCCAACTACACCAACCTCTTCTCGCTTCCTGACCAGAGCGCTGCGTTCGCAGATCCACTCGAAGCGATCGGTAACTCGGTCGGATTCGCTGTGGCCGCATCCATCTTCGCCCTGCTTGTCGGAACACTCGCCTCGGCAGCTCTCTCCTATTCGCGACGGCGGGTCGCCCGAGCCTTCGATGTGTTCGTGATGCTCCCTCTCGGGACGTCCGCAGTCACGATCGGTTTCGGCTTCCTGATCGCCCTCGACTGGCCGGTTGATCTGCGAACATCGCTGATCCTGATCCCGATCGCTCACGCTTTGGTTGCGATCCCCTTCGTTGTGCGCACCACCACGCCATCGATGGGAAGCGTTCAGCACCATCTCCGCGAAGCTGCCGCCACGCTCGGCGCTGATCCCCTGACAGCCTGGAAGACCGTCGATCTACCCCTTGTTGCCAGATCGATCTTCGTTGGAGCTGCCTTTGCGTTCGCCATATCAATGGGTGAGTTCGGAGCAACAGCGTTCATCGCCAGGCCCGCGTCGCCGACGATTCCAATCGCTATCTTCCGACTACTCGGCCGGCCCGGGGCAGCTCCGTTCGGCGCCGCTGTTGCTCTCAGCGTCATCCTGATGGGCATCACCGGAATCGCGGTGCTCGTAATGGACTCTCTTCGACAGCCGACGGCAGGTGATCTATGAGCCTTGATCTGCGGAACATCACAGTCTCCTTCGGAGACACGGTCGCTGTATCCAATGTCGATCTCTCGATCAGGACTGGAGAACGCTTCGCTGTCATGGGTCCTTCGGGGTCAGGCAAGAGCACACTCCTCCGCGTGATCGCCGGCTTGACCGCCACTGACACAGGAACCATCTCCATCGACAACGAGGACATGACGAAGACCGCGGCTCATGTTCGACCCGTCGGATTGATGTTCCAGGACTATGCGCTGTTCCCCCACATGACGGTGCTCGAGAACGTGGCATACGGACTCCGTATGGCGGGCGTTGAATCCCGACAACGGAGCGCTCGTGCGGGGGAACTGCTCGATCTCGTCGGTTTGTCCGGGTTCGGTGGCCGCGCTCCAGAAACACTCAGCGGCGGGGAACAGCAACGAGTAGCCCTCGCTCGGACTCTGGCACCGTCGCCCTCGCTGGTCCTCCTCGATGAACCGCTCGGATCACTCGACGTGTCGCTTCGAGAGAATCTCCTGAAGGAAACCAGGTCGATCCTCGACGCGTTCGACACCACGAGCATCTACGTCACGCACGACCGGGGGGAAGCCTTCGCCTTTGCAGACCGGATGGCGATCCTCGACGGCGGCAATGTCGTGCGAATCGGGACTCCGGACGATATCTGGCACGCGCCCGGCTCCGAGTTTGTAGCGCGGGCGATCGGACAGTCCAATCTCATTCCGCGCCATTTCGTCGGTCGATCCGGTCAGGGTCTCTGTTTCGTACCGAGCGGCTCAGCCAGCATCTCGCCAAGTGGCGCACTTGAGGGCAGGATCGTGCACGACCTCTTCCAGGACGGGATGCACACGCTGACAGTTGCCATGGATGGCACGGAGGTCACGCTCGACATCAGCTCGGTCGCGCCGGCAGCAGTCGACTCACTCGTACGCTTCGACATCGACCCCGATGCCGCCATCGACGTGTCAGTCGACGAGATCTGACGTTCGAACGACCTTGCCGAAATCGGCGGCGATGGTGACCATCGTGTAGCGAGCGATCTCTCTGGCCCGATAGACCTTGTGCGTTTCCGTGACGATGTCGAACGTGTGGGTCGCATCTTCAACGAACAGGACTTCGTATCCGAGGTCTGATGCCATGCGCGCCGTTGTCTCACAGCACATGTTGGTCTGGATACCGCACACCGCCACACCCGTGACGCCATTGCTCTTCAACCAGCTGTCGAGATCGGGTTGTCCGAAGAACGCCGAATGCACATCCTTGACGACGAGGAGGTCCGGGTCCCCTTTCAAGACCTCCTTGAACTGGTTTCCCTTGCTACTGGGGGCAAGGGGAGACGAGGGGTTCTTCGAGTCGTGGCGAACGTACACGATCGGCCATTTCTGACTGCGCCAGGCGTCGAGCAACGATGCAATGTTCGTTTCGCAATCAGGATTGTTGCGCGATCCCCAGAACTCCTTGTCATCAAAGCCCCTCTGCACATCGACAACGATGAGAGCTGTGCTTCCGGTCCAATCTGTCACGTCTTCCCCCGATCTGATACATCGACCCAGCGGGCTCCACTCGCCCCAACCAAGCGGGCAAGTGAAATCGGATACACCGTATCAGGTGTACCACCCGCCGACCACACCCAACGGTAGCGGGCAAGGCTGCTGTCCGCTACCACTCTTACTTCAGGCGACAGACCCACGCCGGGGGTTCCCCCCGCAACGTACCCCGTCCAGCCGCGAACCTCGTCAAGATCGGCGATTCGTACGTGCGATGCACCCAGCGAATCAGCCAGCAAGGATTCGTTGATCCTGCGGTCTCCCGAGCAGATCACGAGCACTGGTTCACCGTCGACCGAGAAGAGGATGCTCTTGGCGATCTCCCCCAGTTCCGCTCCAACGGCGGCGGCTGCATCGGCAGACGTCTTCGTTCCTTCAGGGAATCGGTGTATCTCGGGCGCGACCCCTGCAAGAACGGCAGAGGACACGAATCGGTTCGTTGCTTCCGGCAACGGATCGCCTGCGCGACGAATACCGGATTCCGTCGCTATCCATGCAACCCGTTCGTCGTGTTCCTCCGTCGGCAGCACATCGACGATCAGTTCGTCAACGGTCACTCCGACGCGCACGACACCAGCGGGAAGACTGGAGAGCAAACCGTCGTAGTACCCCTTACCTCGACCCAACCGATTGCCGCTGTGATCGAACGCCAAGCCCGGAACGAGGACGACTTCGACCTCATCAAGGGATACCTCCGGCGACTTCGGCGACGGTTGGAGGAATCCCAGCCGATGCTCCTCAAGGAGGCCATCCTCGAGGAGGTGCACCGACAGCGGACCTTCTGGCGGTGTCCGGGTAACGGCGATTCGACACCGGTCCAGTTCGTGGGTCGCCGCAAGGCTCACCTCGTCATCCATGGCGAGATACGACAGCACCGTGCCGTGCAACGGCGGCCACGCA
>JBDLJV010000024.1:0-18736 GCA_039714175.1 Actinomycetota bacterium | reverse complement strand
CCACGGATGCGTACGCCGAGCACTCCCCCGTCTTGACGTAGGCATACGCGTTCTGCTCCATGTCGTCCATGAGTTCTCGATGTGGGCGCGCATCGGGGACGACGGACAACTCGGCTAGTGCTGCTGTGTAGACCTCGGGATTCCACTCGCCGAATTCAGAGGCAACCGTGGCTGCCTCCACTACGAGTTCTTGTTCGATTGCCTTGACGACGTCGGTGATCCCTGGGATGCCACACGTCAACGCAAGATCGATGCATGTCTTGTCCTCGGGGATCTTGAGACCGGCGTCCGCGAGGACTATCCGGTCACCGTGGCCGGCAGCTGCCAGGACCGCAAGCAGCTCCGGGTG
This sequence comes from Actinomycetota bacterium, assembly GCA_039714175.1. Classification (GTDB taxonomy): domain Bacteria; phylum Actinomycetota; class Acidimicrobiia; order Spongiisociales; family UBA5794; genus B3-G11. Next base: position 18,387 of record JBDLJV010000024.1, on the reverse strand, counting down.
TAGGATGCCTTGTTGTTTCACGTTCCGCTTCCTCCGTTCTGGCGTTCTGCACAGATGTTCTCCATTGGACAAATGTGCTGTGACCGATGATACTCCACGATATGACCGATTCCAGCACACGAAACGACCTCGCCGTGCGCGTCGCATGGCTCTACCACGAGCGTGGTCTGACACAGCAAGACATCGCCGACCGCCTCGGCATTTCTCGTTCAACCATCAGCAGGGTGTTGACCGAGGCTGAACGGGACGGGATCATCCGCGTCGTCATCACACAGCCTCTCCCGGAGTCCGCGAGGCTTGCTGAGGCGCTCATCGAGCGATACGGATTGTCCGGAGCAATCGTGGGCCCGAAGCTGGATGACGAACCGCCTGCACTGGCAGCTGCGGCCGTCATGGCTCGACGCCTTGAGAGCATCGCTGCATCCGGATCTGTGACCATCGCTGCAGGTTGGGGTCGTACCATCGCCCTATCTGCCGGCGAGGTACGCCCCGTCCCGACGTCCGGTGTCGTTGTCGTGGATGCGTTCGGACACACGACCACCGATGACACCACCGCTGCTGTCGAGGTGACCAACGTTCTCTCACGGAAGTTCGACGCAAAGGTGATGCACGTTCCCTCCCCCGGGTTCGCCGATTCTGAGGAACTGGCGAGGACCTTCCTTTCCTCTCGTCCGATCGCGCGGGCACTTGACACGGCGAAAGCCGCTGATGTGGCGATCGTGTCAATCGGCATCACCGGCCCGGAGTCCCTTCTCGTTGCTGAGGGGTTCATGACCCGGGAGGCGATGGACCAGGCAATTGAGGACGGTGCCGTCGGAGAGATCTTCGGGTGGTACTTCGACGCCGAAGGGGCAAGTGTGAGCGTCGAGTCACTCCATCCAATCGCCATGACACTCGAAGATCTCAGGGAGGCGTCGCGTGTCATCGGGGTCGCCGGTGGACCCGAGAAGGCAGAAGCAATCAAGGGCGCTATCGCCACAGGAATCCTCGACGAACTCGCTGTCGACGAGTCCTTGGCCGAAGCACTCCTAAGCGACTGAACCCGCATGCCACTGATCGATTCCTATGACACAGCGCTGCGGAATGCCTCTGCCGAAGTACGAAGACTGTGGCCTCGGTGAAGATCGCCGCCTATGAGCAGCGTCACATCTGATCCGTAGAACTCGACCATCTCAGCGACCCTGTTGACGGTCATGCCACCGCCAGGAGTAGGGAAGATGGGGGACGGACCTTCCACCGGAGACCTGCACGCCCCCGCGATCTCCGTGCACTCCTGCTCGGTGAACGAGAACCTCCCCCCATGGTTCGGGAAGATCGACAGATCGGCACCTGCATACCGCATGAGCGTTCCGAAGAGCACGTCATGGGCGATGCCACCGGTGTCCGACGAAACGAAACCGCCAAGGAACGCGGGATGACCCATGATCGGAACACCGATGTCCTGGCGCATGGCGAGGTCGCGCATATGGTCGAAGCCGGTCACCCCGGGGAGCACGAGCAATCCGCCAGCTCCGGCATCGAGTGCGATCTGCGCCCGCTCCTCGAGGAGGCGGTACGGGGCGTTGATGCTCGGCATGTAGATGCTGGTTCGACCGGTCTCCTCGTTTGCCCGACGAACAGCGTCTGAACAGGCCCTGACTCGTTCATCGAATGCTGCAAACGGTTGATCCGCCAGGCTGTGGTCATCCTTGATCATGTCGATACCGCCGCGAGCCAACTCGTAAGCCATCTGAGCGAACTGCTCAGGAGACGACCCCATCGGCTTGAGGGCGGTGGCCAGCAGCGGCCTGCTGGGAGCGTCGAAGAGCTCGCGAAGGCCTTCGATGCCGAATCTCGGTCCGTCCATGCGTTCGCCCAGGCTGCCGGGAATGTCCACACCAACGAGCTTGATATCCCGCAGCAAGCTGCTGTTGCCGAATAGGACGTTGAGCAACTGGGGGAGCTCATATCCGGTGATCTCCACCGCGTAGCTCACTTCGATCCGGGCCACATCGGACTCGACTGGTTCGAAGGATTCGATACGACCGATCACGTGCCGTTTGATGTCATCGTCGGCAACGAGATCATCGGGGAACTCGATCGTTTGCTCGACACACAGGGCCCGTGCCCTCAACTGGGCTTGAGCGATCGGACCGGTGATGTCGTAGGTTGCTCGGATCCGCTCCCCTGACACAGCGAGGGATCTGGGCTCGAGCATCAGAGGGCCTCTGCTTTCGCGAGGCTGTGTGTCGCCTCGATGCGAGCCTCGGCGAGATCGGCGTCGCTGATCCCGGTGCTGGTTCCCGTGAGCTGCTCGATCCCGGCGACGAGCGCAGCAGCATCAAGACCGTACTCCTTCATGAGGTAGCCACGACTCGCACCGTGCGCGTACGTATCCCGTAGACCCAGGCGCATGAGCCGCTTCGAGCTCCCACTCTCGGCCATGAGTTCAGCCACTGCAGAGCCGAGTCCACCGACGATCGTGTGATTCTCCAGTGTGACAACGCCGTGGCGCGATCGGTCGATGGACTCGAGAACCAGGGGATCGCCGAAGGGCTTGTGCGACGACACGTGCAGGTGTCGTACGCCAACGCCTGCATCAGCGAGCGGTGTCGCCGCCCGCATGGCTTCCTCGGTCGTGATTCCGGCGGTGATGACAACGACATCTTCTCCGTCGCTGAGCATCCGTACCTTGTCGAGTTCCATCGGCTCGTCCTTCGGGAAGAGCCGGGGCACCTCGCCGCGCAACATCCGCACATAGACCGGACCGTCGATGGCGTGAGCAACATCAAGCACCGACTCGACCTCGGTCGCGTCACCTGTCTCAAGGATTCTCACGTTTGGTGTGGCCCGCATGATTGCCACGTCCTCGATTGCCTGGTGCGTCACACCGCCAGGCGTCGTGATGCCGGGCAGGAAGGCTATGAACTTGACCGGCAGATTGGGGTAGGCGATCGACATCGCAAGCTGATCGTACGGACGTCGGTAGATGAATACCGCGAACGTGTGGATGTACGGAACGTAGCCCTCGCGGGCAAGGCCAGAGGCGAAGCCCATGACGTTCTGTTCTGCCATCGACATGCCGAAGAAACGATCCGGGTAGGTATCCCGCCACTTGCCGACCTCACTCGAATTCGTCAGGTCGGCAGTGAGTACCACAACCTCGGGTTTGTCCTTCGCCCATGCGATGAAGTTCTCAACATGGGGCCGTTTGACGATCTCCATGTCAGCTCACCATCTCCTCGTAGGCCGCTTCGTACTTCGCCTTCTCCTCATCCGACACGAACCGCAGGTAGTGGAGCAGAGGGGCGCGTTCCCCGAAGAGCGGAAGACCCCGTGTCGGATCGGTGAGCGCCATCACGAAGTGCGGCTTGCCCGTCTCCATCGACATCCCCTCGTCGAGGGCATCGAGATCATGGCCGTCGACCTCGACCGCGCTCGCTCCGAAGGCGCGAATCCGCCCTGTGAGCGGATCGACGTAGTTCTCGGCGTCCATACACCCGTCGCACTGCTGGCCGTTCACATCGACGATCACCTTGAGGTTGTCGAGATCGAACTTCGCTGCTTCCGAGATCGCCTCCCAGATCTGACCTTCCTGGAATTCGCCGTCCGACATCATGACCCAGACCTTCCCCGTGTCGCCGCGACGTTTCCGAGCAAGGGCTATCCCAGCGGCCTGCGAGAGTGCTTGGGACAGCGAACCGGTGGTCGTCTCGACGCCCGGCGAGTGCTCGGCTCCGATCATCTCGACCGTACTGCCGTCGGCATCGAACATCTCGAGTCCCTCCTCTGACAGACGACCGACCTCGATGAGTGCCGTGTAGAGCACGAGGGCATAGTGCGCCGGGGAGAAGATGAATCGGTCGTACTGGGGAGCCTTCGGACCGTTGTACTCGCCGCCGTTGAAGAAATCGGGATTGTCGGGTCCGGGAACACCGGAGAACGGCCGAGGAACCATCGGGGCTGTGCTCTGACCGAGAACGAGGATCCTTGAGTAGAGCATCGCAAAGATCTCAGCCGATGACAGCGCCTGACTCATGTAGCCACCGTTGTTGCGCAGCACGTGGTCAAGCACTCGTCTCCGAATCCGGTCGGCCACAGCCTGGGTCTCAGGCTGCCAGACGACGGAGGATTTGTCAGTCATCAGTCTTCTCCTCTCTGATCGAACACCACTCTGATCGACTCGACGTACGGAGGCCGGAGCACTCCCACATCCGTGATGATGCCAGTGATCAGCTCCGCCGGGGTCACGTCGAACGCCGGATTCCACGTCGGCACATCGGCCGGAGCTGTGGGCGCTCCACCCCATTCGGTCAGTTCGTGGGACGAGCGCAGCTCGATCTCGATCGTCTCGCCCGAAGCGCACTTCAGATCGAACGTTGCGAGGTCAGCTGCGACGTAGAACGGAACACCGGCGTGATGGGCGTTGACTGCGTGCGAGAACGTTCCGATCTTGTTCGCCGTGTCACCGTTCGCTGCGATTCGATCAGCACCGACGATCACGGCGTCAACCTTTCCTTGCGCCATAGCCGTTGCATCGGCCCCATCGGGCATGAGTGTCACATCGATTCCTGCATCGAGGAGTTCCCACGTTGTCAGTCGCCCTCCCTGCAGCAAGGGGCGGGTCTCTGACGCCAGCACCCTCACAGGCTCTCCTGCCGCGGCCTTTGCGTATATGACTCCCAGTGCTGTTCCCCATCCGGCAGTCGCGAGACGCCCGGTATTGCAGTGCGTCATGATGTTCACGGCGTGAGAGAGCTCTTGTCTTCCGTATTCACCGATACGTGCGCATGCATTCCGGTCGTTCTCAATGATCGCCAGGGCCTCAGCAAGTGCCAGCGCCCGTATCTCCTCGTCACTCTCACCCCGCAGGGCAGCATCGAGAGCACGGTCGATGGCCCAGCGCAGATTGACGGCTGTGGGTCGGGCTGCGCCGATCTCGTCGGCGAGGTTGATGAGCGTCTCCCGAGTGGTGGAGGAAGACCCCGGGAGGCGCTCATCAATACCCAATACCAAGCCAAGGGCACCGCACGCGCCGATCGCAGGGGCGCCACGAACCGCCAATCGGCGAATCGCTTCGATTACTTCGGCAACGGTTCCGAGCCTGACCGTCACCAACTCCGCCGGAAGGCGCGTCTGGTCGATGATCTCAACCGCGTTGTCGACCCATGCGACCGAGGGTTGGAGCGCATCGGCGTCGACAGCAGTCATCAGCCCTCCAGTACCTCCGAGACAACTGACTCGAAGACCTCGTTTGAGGCTGCCACAGTCGCGAGTCGGCTTCGATCCTTGATCCATGTCGAGGCGGTGCGCAGCACGATCGTCGCGGCTTGTGCGTGTTCTTCGGGCGGCAACTCCTGGATGTCGCTGACCTTCGCGAGTCCGATGATCCGGCGATTCGCCTTGCATCCTCCGAAGCCGAGCGCATCCTCCTGCACCTGAGCAAGCCACGCGTCGAGGAAGGACTCTGTCCAGGTGCCGTACGGTCTGGTCTCCCACAGTCGACGCGTTTCAGCCTCGAAGGCATCCCACGTCTCCTGGGCGAGACCACCGACCCAATCCCTGAACTCAGGCGGACGGGCCAGTACCTCGGCACGCGCCCGTGCTGCCAGGTAGTTCCCGAACAGGGCACCGAGGTCGAATCCGACCGGTCCGTAGTAGGCGAACTCCGGATCGATTGCCCGCGCATCGCCCGAACCGTCGGCTTTCGTCATCACCATGACCGACCCCGTATGGAGATCGGCATGGATGAGAGCCTCGGCAGCCGTCATGAACTTGTACTTGAGCATCCCTACTTCGCCGCGCAGCTCCGTATCGGTTCGTAGTGCCATGACCTCAGCCTCGATCTCGTCGACGAAGCTGTTGTTGTCATGCTCGATGTAGGGCTCGGTGAAGACGAGATCCTCTGTGATCTGACACAACTCGGGGTTGATCGCCTCGGCAACACGCTGCTTCACCTCGAGCTGGTCAACGGCAAAGTACGACGTGTGGAAGGCAAGGTTGGCAACGTACTCCCCCATGAGAGCGGCTACACCGGAATGGATGAACCCATCGTTGAGCTTGCCGCGCCAGATCTCCCATCCCATGAGGTTCTCCATCGCGAGGACGTGCTGATCCTCATCGATGCCGTAGAAGTCAGGGACGAGATGCGGGGTGAATGCATCGGCAACCGCCAGACCCCGAGCCTCGGCTATTACCCGCTCAGGCGTGAGCGGCCAAGCCTCTCCCACGAGCCTCACGTACGGAAGTGACTGTTTCAGGCAGATGCCCTTGCCATCGGCGTCTTCACATACGAACACCAGATTCAGGTTGCCGTCTCCAACCTCCGCTACCTCAAGGGTTGTGGTGTCCACGATGCCCGCAAGTTCGGGCTTGGACGCGATGTATGCCGGGATCGTCTCCGGCGTCAAGATCTCGTAATCGACTGCCAAGGTCTGCCTCCAGTTCTGTCAGTTGTTTGGATCGAGGGCGTGTGATCCCAGGGCCGTGACTTCGATGTCCATCCACGGGAAGAGCGGCATCGAACTCAGGATGTCATGAAGCTCGTTCGTATCGTCGACCTCGTACAGGACCTTCACGGCCCGACGCCCCGGAACACGCCAGATGCGTCGGAGTTTCCCGGCATCGACGAGCTCCTGACCCCGGACCCCCTCTGCTGCCTTGACGGCAGCGAGGCGGTCGGGGTCCATGTCCGGGGAGATGTCCTGTTCGATGTGGACGAGGAACTCCATCGATCAGGTCCCCGCGGGCGGAGGAGCCACGAGATCCAGTGCATCCTTCGGATCAGCGTTCTCGTGGATGACTGCACGCAGAGCGCTTGCCATGCCGACCGGGTCGTAGTGCTGCCAAATGTTGCGACCGAGATTGACACCCACGGCGCCCTTGTCGATTCCGTCACGCACGAATGAGAGCACCTCAAGCGCATCATCCGTCTTCGGACCACCCGCAATCACAACGGGCACGGGGCAGGTCGACGTGATCTTGTCGAAGTCCTCTGTGTAATAGGTCTTCACGACCCTTGCGCCAAGTTCGGCGGCGATGCGCGAAGCAAGAGCGAGATACCGCGCATCGCGCTTCTCGAGTTCCTTGCCAACCGCTGTGACCGCCATCACCGGGATGCCATAGCGCTCGTACTCGCTGACGGCCGTTGCCAGGTTGTTCAACGTCTGGGTCTCGTACTCGGAACCGACGAACACCGAGATGCCGACAGCAGCGGCGTCAAGCCTGATGGCCTCCTCCGGATGAACAAGCAGACTCTCGTCCTCAAGCGTTGGTCCGACGACACTTGGGCCTCCACTTGCGCGAAGGATGACATTCGGCGTCGACTCGGCCGGGATGGCTGATCTCAGCACCCCACGTGTCACGAACAGTGCATCAGCGATCGAGGTGAGATCGGCGACCGTCTCACCGGGTCGTTCCAAGCTGCGCGTTGGGCCCAAGAAGTAGCCATGGTCGATTGCAAGGAAGAAAGCCTTCCCGGTCTCAGGCGGGATGAGCCTCGCCATCCTGCTCTGCATTCCCCAATTCATGTTCATCCCTTTCGGTGTTGCTGACAGATGTTTTCGATCGTTTCGTATCGGATATTGAACATCTGTGCACCCATCGCACTTTCGTGCACCAAGGTAGCGCAGAAGTTCCTTACCCGCAAGCTCGATTGCGGGTGTGTAGGCCTAGATCACTCGCTCATTGCCTCCGTCAATCGGTATGTGAGCACCGGTGACGCGACTGAACGAATCCCCGAGCGTCTCCGCGACAACCCGGGCCACGTCGGCACTCGAGATCTCGATTCCAAGGAGATTCCGACGCTTGTACTCCTCGATCGTCATGCCGTACCGATTCGCCCGCTCGGCGAGAAGCTCGTCGGTCCACAGCGCAGTGTCAAAGACAGCGTCGGGGTGAACAGAGTTCACTCGGATCCCGTCGGCAGCCCACTCGAGGGCCGCGACCCGTGTCAGCTGGTTGGCTGCCGTCTTCGACGCCGAGTACGCGGATGCGCCGGGACCCGGGGCAGACACATTCTTGGATCCGACGACAGCGACGCGCCCTCGGCGAGGTGAGAGCTTGAGCAGCGGATGTACCAGGGACAGCAGAAGGGCGTAGGCATCCACGTTGACTGACATGGCCTTGCGCCAGGCAACTGGATCGTGTTGCGCAATCGGCGCTGATTCCGGGAACAATCCAGCTGAAGCAACGAGCATGTCGATGCCGCCGAACCGCTCAACCGCACCGTCCAGAACCAACGAAATCGCCTCGGAGTCGGTGAGATCGCATTCCAGTCCGAGATATGCGGCATCATCAAAAACATCGACAACGCTTGCATTGATGTCGGCTCCTACAACTGCTGCACCTCTGGCAAGGAGCTCGGCGGCACACGCTCGGCCGATCCCCGAGGCCGCTCCCGTTACAAGCGCGATCTCTCCGGTGAACTCAGCGGTGCTGTTGACGCGCTCGAGCTTCGCCTGTTCGAGTTCCCAGTACTCGAGATCGAAGAACTCGTCGTGGGACAGCGCCTCATATCCGCCAAGGCTCGTTGCATCGCCGATCACCTTGATGGTCTGCAAGTAGATGTCCCCAGCGGCGTCTGCAGCAGACACGTCGGGGCCTGCTGTGAGCATGCCGAATTGGCTGTCCAGGACAACGCGAGGTGCTGGATCGAGCATCGTGGGCGCTGTGGCCATGTGCTTGTGATTCTCGTAGTACTGAATATAGGACTCGGCGTATGTCGCGACATCTCGGCCGAACATCGGAACGGTTTTCGTCCAGATGACGTGGTCCGGGGTTGCAGGACCCTGAGCGGCGAGCGTTGCGACATCCGGGTCCTGGCTGAAAGCCCAACTCGCTTCATCGGTATGGCGTTCGACAATGAACGGCCTGCCGGCAGCTTCGGAGATCCTTGAACGCATCTCGGCGATCTCGAGTCGATCGGCTGGTCGAACCTCGCCCGGGGACGAGCCGGTCGGCTCCTCCCCCGCCTGATCACGGATGTACTGCTCGGCCTCGGTCACGAGATCGATCATCCGGCCATACGCGTCCTTGGGTGAGTCACCGAAGGTGAACAGACCGTGGTTCATCAGGACGATCCCGATGGTGTTCTCCGAGAGTTGTCGCTCCAACTCGATTGCGGTTGCCCGACCGACCCTGAACCCTGACCGCGCGTATGGCACAACCACAACGCGATCCCCGTACAGCGACTCGATTCGAGCACGGCCCTGTGCCGTATTCGATATCGCCAGAAGAGCATCCGGGTGCGTGTGCAGCACAGCGGTATCAGCGACCGCGGCATGCACCATTGCTTCGACCGAGGGGCTCGGAGCGGTTGCATCGAGCATCGCAGCCCTCAGCTGGTTCTTCATCACCGTGTCTGACATCTCGTCGACAACGAGCATGCGGCGGATCAGGTCGAGATTGAGAGGAGCGAAACCTTCCGGCTCCATGTCGGCGAGATTCCAGCCGCTCCCCTTGATCCACAGGGACTCAACGTTCTCGCCGTAGACGTCGAGGTCCTTCCGCTTGATCGACGAATTGCCACCCCCGTGAAGTGCAAGCGAGGGCTCCTGGCCGAGGAGCCGTGAGGCGTACACGCACGAGCCGAGCAGCCCCGATCGTGCCTGCGCGTCATCCTCATTCCATCGGTTCCTCATGGTCGAATCACCGACCCATCTCGGGTTGCAGGGAGTGTCACTCGACCACCCTTCCAGCGAGTTCCGGGTAGTGCGAGAGAATCGACTCCTCGTTCGCGTCGCAGATCCCGCGCTCGGTGATGATCCCGGCGACGAGTCGTGCCGGGGTCACGTCGAATCCGAAATTCGCCGCAGTGGTGCCAGGTGCTGCAACGCGGGGTTCGATCTGGACGCCTTCATGGAAAGCGGTCGCGTTGGTCACCTCGGTCGGATCGCGTTCCTCTATGGGAATGTCACTGATGCCGTCCCTGCTCGTCGGATCGAACGTGCTCGATGGGAGCGCTGCGTAGAACGGGATGTTGTTGTCCGCAGCTGCGGCAGCTTTGAGATATGTACCGATCTTGTTCGCGACATCTCCGTTGATCGTTGTTCGATCACTACCGACGATGATCAAATCGACCATCCCGTGCTGCATCAGGTGTCCAGCGCTGTTGTCCGCGATGAGCGTGTGCGGCACGCCGTGCTCACCGAGTTCCCACGCAGTGAGGCGGGCCCCCTGGTTCCTCGGGCGAGTCTCACTCACCCACACGTGAATCGGGATGCCTGCGTCGTGTGCCGCATACATGGGAGCTGTTGCGGTTCCGTGGGACACGAAGGCGAGCCAGCCTGCGTTGCAGTGGGTCATCACGTTGACCGTGCGCCCTGTCCGCTCGTGGATGTCTGCAATGAGCTTCAGGCCGTGTTGGCCGATGGACGCGCAGCTGTCCACGTCCTCCTGTGCGATCGTTTCCGCGATCTCCCGAGCTTTGGTGACTCGGTCCTCGCCGTCTTCGATACCGAGCAGCTCGCCGAGCTGGCGTTGAACGGCCCACGTGAGGTTGACCGCCGTCGGTCGGCTTGCTTCCAGAACGGCGCCAGCGTGCGTGAGGTGATCGTCACCTGCGGAGCCGGAGAGGTCTCTGGCCTCAAGCGCCGCGAGGTACATCCCATATCCTGCTGAGACTCCGATGCAGCCCGCACCTCGCACAACCATGTCGGCGATCGCTGTGGCCATCGCATCGGACGAACGGATCGATACTTCCTCGTACTCGAAGGGAAGGAGTCGCTGCTCGATCGCAAGTACTGAACCGTCGTCGGCGGGATCAATCCATACCGTTCGGCGCGCGGGCGTGTTCTTGTCGATCACAGTGGCACCGCGGCGACATGCCGATGCTTCTTGCGCGACATCGTGAACGAGAAGATCAGGGCAACCAGGAGGACCAGGCCCTTGACGACATCCTGCCAGTAATACGGGAAGTTCATCATGGTCGTACCGGTGAGGAGGATTCCGATGAGCACAGCACCGAGCGCGGTACCGAAGGCATTCGGCTTGTTCACACCGAGCACGGAGGTGCCGACGAGGGCAACAGCGACGGCGTCGAGGAGAAGGGAGTTGCCAGCGGAGATGTCTCCCTGGCCGATCCGGGAGGCGAGGATCAAGCCGGCAATCGATGCGAAGACACCCGAGATCATGTAGGCAAGGGCCTTGTATCGGCCGACACGGGCACCAGCCAGTCGAGCTGCCTCTGGATTCGAACCGATCGCGTACATGACGCGACCCCACTTGGTGCGGGAGAGGAAGAACCACGTCGCTACCGCAAGCACGGCGAAGATGATCACGGGATACGGCACGGGCCCGAGAGAGCCGCGGTTGATCTGGAGGAAGCCGGATGTGAACTTGCCCGGCGCTACCGAACCGTCACGCAGGATGAGTCCCGAGGAGACCGATTGGCCTTCGACAGGGACAAGCTTCAAGCCCTGTATCAGGAACATCGTCGCGAGAGTCGCGAGGAGGTCAGGAATCTTCATCACCACGATCAGGAGCGCGTTGAATGCCCCGATTCCTGCACCAGCCAGAACCACAGCCACAACCGCGACTGAGCCCTGCTGGGCATAGATGACCATCGTCATGGCAGCAACGGTCACTGACATACCTGCGGTTGCCCCGACAGAGAGATCGAGTCCGCCGACGACCATCGTCACGGTCACCCCGAGACCAGCGATCGCCACAACCGAGGTGAACTTGAGCATGGAGAACATCGTCGAGGACATGCGGAAGGCCGGAATCGTGAGTGTGAAGAAGACAAAGAACAGCACCGTCACCGCGATGAAGCCATACTTGACCACGAGTTCGCGGGCATCGACCGGCGGTTTCGCCGCTGACGTCTTCGCGTCCTTCTTCTCGGTCGTCGATGCAGTCACTTACTCAACCTCCGAAAGTCGTTGAAGAATCTCGTCTCTGCTGGTCTCCGACAAGTACGCATCGTGTCGGAGATTGCCGTCCGCCAGCACCACTACCCGGTCAGACACTTGCATGATCTCTTCCAGGTCCGTGGACATGAGAAGGACAGCCGAACCTGCTGCTGCAACCTCCCTGGTGCGTTCAGATAGATCGTGGCGAGCCCCCACGTCAACCCCTTGAAATGGCTCGTTGAGCACCATCACGGCTGGCTGCTTTCTGAGCCAGCGCCCGACAACAACCTTCTGTTGATTTCCACCCGAGAGCGAGATCACAGGATCGTTCGACGATTGCGCAACGACTCCGAACTCCTCGATCACGGCCTTGCCGACCTTGTTCTCGGCGAGAGGGTTGAGCACCGACAGTCGTGTGATGTCCTCGAGGAACGGGAAGGTCGAGATCATCGAAATGGTCCAGTCCTTGATGATCGTGCCGGCGACGCGATCCTCTGGGACCATGTAGACATCCCGCGCAATGGCATCGGCAGGTGCCTTGGGTGTGAACACCTCGCCCTTGAGCTTCATGGTGCCTGCCTTGAATGGATCGGCACCGAATACTCCCCTGGCGAGTTCACTCCCGCCACTTCCAAGAAGGCCGAAGACGCCGGTCACTTCGCCTGATCGGATCGACAGGTCGAAGGGTGTCGACTTGGGGAGGAGCTGGACATCCTCGAGGCAGAGGACATCGTCTGTGCCCCTGAGCTCTCCCGTACGCTCGTGAGGGTCAGCTTCTGCTGCTCCAAGCATCTCGTGGAGGGCGCTGGGCCAATCGAATGGCCTTGTATGGTCGGAACGGATGACACCATCTCTCAGCACGAGGAGGCGATCGGCGATGTTGTCGATCTCGCCCAACCGGTGCGAGACATAGAAGATGGCGACGCCCTGATCGCGCAACTGGCGAATGAGGCTGAATAGGCGCTCGGCTTCGGTCTCCGACAATGCCGAGGTGGGTTCGTCAAGAATGAGGAGGCGGGGTTTGCGGACCAGGGCTCTGGACAACAGCAGCATCTGCTGATCGGCAATGGGAAGCCCGAAGACATCACTGCGCAGGACGTCGTCGGACCAATCAAGATCAAGAACGGCCGCCACTTCCCGTGCACGAGGCATGAGTGAACGCAGGGACGCTGCGCGTGACACGTTGTTGTTGACAATGCCCTCGAACAGCAGGTTCTCTGCCACGCTGAGACCGGGCACCACGCCGTCAGCGATCTTCTGATGAACCGCTTCTATCCCATGGGAACGTGCGGTTGTGGGATGGTCGATAACTATGGCGGCACCGTCGATGAGGACGGTGCCGCCATAGTCAGCGTATACGCCTGAGAGGACCTTGATCAGTGTCGACTTCCCAGCGCCGTTGGCACCGAGCATCGCCGTCACTTCACCGGATTCGATTGCGAGATCGATCCCCTTCAGCACCTCATTGGGGCCGAAGGCCATCGTTATGCCTCGCATCTCGACTGCGGTGGTCATCGCTGCTCTCTCTCAGACTCTCAGTTTGATACCTGTGCTAGAACGAAACCGCCGGGATCCAGTCAGCGGACTGAACGGAAGCGAGGTTCAACTCTGGCATGGCTGCACGCAAGTCGACCATGTTCGTGATGTTGTTGTCCAGCAGGAACTGCTGAGTAACGAGCACACCAGGGAAGTCGACGCTTCTGGAATCCTGCTGTCCAGCAAGTTCAAGAATCATCGTGCGCATGACTGCGGCACCGATCGCATTCGGATCTGTGGTCGCGGTCGCCTTCCAGGGACTGTTCTCGGCGGTCATGACCTCGATGTCTGCATTCGAGATGTCGATGCCATATGCCGCGATGCTTCCTTCGAGACCGTTCTCGATGATTGCGGACACGGTGCCCTTGGTCAGCTCGTCGTACGGGGCAAAGATCGCCTGTACATCAGGGTTGGCCTTGAGCGCTGCATCCACGAGCTGTGCGTTGTCCGTTGCCACAGCGTTTGTGAACTCACCGACGAAGAAGTTCTCTGCCCAGGCATTATCTACCTTGTACTCCTCCCAGACGACGTGCCGACGGTCCAGCGGCGCGATGCCGAGAACGTTCACGTATCCGACGGTGAGGTCGGCGCCGAGATCCTTGAGCATCTGCCCGAGGCTGAGATCGGCGAGGCTGGCATCGGACTGCTGTGTCTGGACAGCATCCGGTGCGCACTCCGCGATGGCGATGTCATAGATCACGACAACGATTCCTGCATCGAGCGCATCGTTGATCAGCGGGCACATCGTGTCCGTCTGGCCGTGGTCGACGACGATTCCGGCGACGCCAGAACCGATCGCTGTCTCCATGTCTGTGGCCTGCTTGGCGTTGTCTGCCTGGGCGTCATACCACGTGTACTCGATACCGAGAGCGTCAGCCTGCTGCTTGGCTCCGTTGGTCCACTGCTGGAAGTAGTCGCCGGCACCACTGTTCTGAACGACAGCGATCTTCACCGGCTCATCGGTGTCGAACGGTGCCGGAGCATCGCTGGTGGTGTCTCCTGCCGAACCTGAGTCGGCGGTCGTCGTCGTGGCAACGGGTTCGTCACCTGTGTCCTGCGAACAGCTTGCCGCGAACAGTGCAAACACGAGGAGGATCGCAAGCAGAGCGATCCCCTTCCGCTGCGACGTCTTCAATGGGTTTGTCATCCTTTGTCTCCTCCTTAGGAGTGCTCCGGCACGATGCGTAACGGTAAGTCCTGTTGTCATCAACTACGCATCAACGGTGGGCCACATCGCACCGGTCGCAAATCTCTCTCCGCTCTGACTCCGTCGTACCCGACTAGGTGCACATTTGTGCACCACTGCACAGTCGTGCATGTTAGGCCCTCCGCGGAGAATCTGTCAACCGAGACGAGCATCGGTTCACGACCGCGCGTTTGTGCAGGAAGCAACAGAGCATCGTGTGTCGGATGTCAGGTGTCGGACATCGCCTATCGGGTGCCCCTCCGGACATTCCTTACACGCTCAGTTGGTAACAGCGACGCGGAACCCGCGATAATCAGGAGCACGTTCGACCAAGGATGGTTCAGTGACCACCACGAAACGAGCTCCTGTTCACGATCGGCATGGCTGGCGCCAATGGCTGGGGGGTTTCTTTTCCTCCTCGGTTGGCATCAAGTGGCTGATGGCGATCACCGGCATCGGGCTCCTCCTCTATGTACTTGCCCACCTCATCGGAAACCTCAAGATCTTCCTCGGTCTTGATCCGCACACCGGTGAATACCAGATCGATCTGTACTCAGAAGCACTGAGAACGCTCGGCGGACACATCGTTCCCGAGGGCTCGATCCTGCTCCTGTTCCGGATCGGCCTCACAGCGATGTTCGTCATCCACATCTGGGCCGCCGTCGTCCTCACGCGGCGCAACCTCGTTGCACGCGGCAGGGGCCGCTACGACCACAAGCGTCACTACAACGAGGCGAACTACGCCAGCCGAACGATGCGGTGGTCGGGCACGATCGTGCTCCTCTATCTGCTGTATCACCTTGCCGACCTCACCCTGGGGTGGACCAACCCGGACTTCGTCCACGGGCATGTCCACGACAACATGGTTGCAAGCATGTCCCAGCCGATCGTCGCTCTGATCTACATGGTTGCGAATGCCGCGCTGGCCGTGCACATCTATCACGGCGCATGGAGCCTGTTCCAGACCATTGGAACCGTGAACTCCAAATACAACGACCTGCGCCGCTACTTCGCTGTCGCCTTTGCCGCGGTGATCCTCATCGGCAACCTCTCGATCCCGCTGGCCATCTGGGCCGGCTGGGTCTCCTGATCGGAAGGGGCGATCATGACTGAAAACACGAACATCCTTGATGCAAAGGTTCCGGAAGGGACCATCCAGGAGCAATGGGACAAGCACCGCTTCGATACGAAGCTCGTCAATCCCGCCAACAAGCGCAAGTACAAGATCATCATCGTCGGAACGGGACTTGCCGGTGCATCAGCCGCTGCGACCCTTGGCGAACTCGGCTACGAGGTCGAGGTGTTCACGTATCACGACTCGGCGCGGCGAGCCCATTCGATCGCAGCCCAAGGCGGCATCAACGCGGCCAAGAACTACCCGAACGACGGAGATTCGATCTTCCGGTTGTTCTATGACACGGTCAAGGGCGGCGACTACCGCTCGCGAGAGTCCAACGTCTACCGCTTGGCTCAGGTCTCCAACGAGATCAT
Organism: Actinomycetota bacterium; assembly: GCA_039714175.1. Taxonomy (GTDB): domain Bacteria; phylum Actinomycetota; class Acidimicrobiia; order Spongiisociales; family UBA5794; genus B3-G11. The sequence continues at coordinate 2,343 of JBDLJV010000024.1, read as the reverse complement.
CGACCAGTCGGTCGCACAGGGCGTTCCCTTCGCCAGGGAGTACGGCGGTCTGCTCGATAACCGTTCCTTCGGCGGCGCGCAGGTGTCGAGGACCTTCTACGCACGTGGCCAGACGGGTCAACAGCTCCTGCTGGGCGCCTACCAGGCGCTTGCCCGTCAGATCGAACTCGGGACTGTCACGTTCCACAACAGGGCAGAGATGCTCGATGTCGTGGTCAAGGACGGACGAGCGGTCGGTGTCGTGATCCGCAACATGGTCACGGGAGAAGTGACACCACACTCGGCTCACGCCGTGATGCTCGCAACCGGCGGCTACTCGAACGTCTACTTCTTGTCGACGAACGCCATGGCGTGCAACGGAACGGCAGCGTGGAGAGCACACCGCAAGGGTGCGTTCTTCGCCAACGCCTCGTTCACCCAGATCCACCCGACATGTATCCCGGCATCCGATGAGCATCAGTCGAAGCTGACGCTCATGTCCGAATCGCTGCGGAACGACGGACGGATCTGGGTTCCGAAGGAACCAGGGGACAACCGTCCGCCGAACGAGATCGCCGAGGACGAACGGGACTACTACCTCGAGAGGCAGTACCCGGCCTTCGGCAACCTCGTACCAAGGGATGTCGCGTCAAGGGCCGCTATGCGGATGATCGATGACAATCGGGGAATCGGACCACTCCGCAATGGTGTGTACCTCGATTTCAAGGAGTCCATCGAACGTTTGGGCAAGGCCAAGATCGAGGAACGCTACGGCAATCTCTTCGAGATGTACGAACGCATCACCGATGAGGACCCGTACGTGGTTCCGATGAGGATCTATCCGGCCCCTCACTACACGATGGGTGGCCTGTGGGTCGACTACAACCTCATGACGACGGTGCCGGGCCTGTACGCACTCGGGGAGGCCAACTTCTCCGACCATGGCGCAAACCGACTTGGCGCTTCCGCCCTGATGCAAGGTGTCGCGGACGGCTATTTCGTCATCCCGTACACGGTCGGTGAGTACCTCGCCGATTACTTGAACACGGAGCCCGTCGCGACGGACGACCCCGTGTTCGCAGAAGCCGTCGATGACGTGACCACACGCACCGAACGCTTCCTGGCCATCAACGGCAATCGTTCCGTCGATGACTTCCACAGGGAGCTCGGCAAGGTGATGATCGAACATGTCGGTCTGGCCCGCGAACGCGACGGTCTCACCAAAGCCATCAGCGACATCAAGCGCATACGCGAGGAGTTCTGGAAGGATCTCAAGGTGCTCGGCACGGCCGATTCGCTCAATCAGTCACTCGAGCGAGCGGGCCGACTGGCAGACTTCCTCGAGATCGCCGAACTGATGGCAATCGACGCGTTGAACCGTGAGGAATCGTGCGGAGGCCACTTCAGGCTGGAACACCAGACCGAGGACGGCGAGGCGAGGCGCGATGACGAGAACTTCGCCTACGTCGCTGCCTGGGAGTGGAAGGGCGAGAACTGGCCCCAGACGCTCCACAAGGAGCCGCTTGAGTTCGAATACGTTGCGCTGAGCCAGAGGAGCTACAAGTAATGGACCTGTCACTCAAGATCTGGCGACAGGCTGGACCCGACGCACCGGGCGAGTTCAAGACCTACGACGCCAAGAATGTCAGCCCGGATGCTTCGTTCCTCGAGATGCTCGATGAGGTGAACGAACACCTCAACGACGAGGGCGAGGAACCCATTGCATTCGACCACGATTGCCGCGAGGGAATCTGTGGCATGTGCGGTGTGATGATCAACGGGCATCCCCATGGCGAGCAGGACGGCACGGCAACATGTCAGCTGCACATGCGGAAGTTCTCAGACGGCGACTCGATCACCATCGAGCCGTGGCGGGCCACATCGTTGCCAGTCATCCGTGATCTGATCGTCGACCGCGCACCTCTCGACCGGATCGTCGAGGCCGGCGGGTACGTATCAGTGAACACGGGCGCGGCGCCCGATGCGAACATCATCGCTGTACCGAAGGAAGCTGCCGAGGCGTCCATGGACGCAGCCTCGTGCATCGGGTGCGCTGCGTGCGTCGCGGCCTGCCCGAACAGCGCAGCGAACCTCTTCACAGCAGCGAAGATCAACCATCTGAGCCTGCTCCCGCAGGGCCAACCAGAGCGGTACACGCGTGTAGTTGCGATGGTTGAGACGATGGAGGAGTACTTCGGATCATGCACGAACCACGGTGAGTGCGAATCGGCATGCCCGAAGAACATCTCGATCGACTTCATCGCAATGATGAACCGGGACTACGTCAAGGCCCAGTTCAAGAACTTTGTGAAGACCGGACAGTAGAGCGGGTATCTGGCGCCAGGTATCAGGCGCCAGGGAAGA
>JBDLJV010000023.1:0-18872 GCA_039714175.1 Actinomycetota bacterium | reverse complement strand
TCGCCTGTCCTCCCACCAGGGGAGGACGTTCGGAGGTGTCCATTGCTTCGTGTTCGATGCCGACGGCGACAGACACATCGATCCAGAAGCTGCTTGGTACGTAGTACCTACTACGTACTACGTAATACGTACGACGAGTTCGTCAACCTTCTTCCATTCGCATCGCAGACGCGGTACACAGGACACGTGTTCACGTTCAATGGAAATGGAATAAGGTTGACGAACGCTCAGCCGCGGCCAGCGTTGGGTTTGCGACCGTGGTTCGCCTTGGAGCGGCGAGCGCGGAGTTTACGTCTTTTTGCCTTTGCCATAGTGCGACAAGCGTACCAGCGGACATGATGTACCGCAGAGTGAATCTCTCGAGCGGTGAGTGGTCCCTGAGGGGAGTCTGCTTGCTTCGCACATCCACCGAGAGGCTGGCAGGCATCAACGGAACGGGAGGCGCTCCCGCAATGCTGCTGACGAGATCCATCCACACGTTCTCCATGCGCCACCCGTTGTCCATTGCCATCCTCGATGGAGACGGAACCGTGCTGGCAACCCGTCGTGTGGAACCACGACGCGTCCTCGGCTTCCGCAAGCCACGGTGGATCATCGAAATGGCGCCGGGGATCCCCCTCCCGAAGCAGGGATCAAGGGTTCTTGCATCTACCATGCCGATTCGATGTCCGGAACACTGATCCTCTGCGCAACACCCATCGGAAACCTTGGAGATCTCTCCGAGCGTGCCGTTGCTGCTCTCGCAAACGCAGATGTCATCTTCGCCGAGGACACACGGAGAACGGCGAAGCTACTCAATCACATCGGTGCTTCCGTTCCCATGAAGAGCTTCTTCGCTCACAACGAGCGATCCCGTCTCGAAGAGTTGTCGGGTCACCTCGAGCATGGGGAAACCGTGGTCCTGGTTTCGGATGCCGGCATGCCCGTGGTGTCCGATCCGGGGATGTCAGCTGTTGACGCAGCAATCGATGCAGGTGCGAAGGTGACGGCGATTCCCGGGCCGTCAGCGGTCGTGACCGCTCTCGCCGTATCAGGATTCGATGGCGATCGCTTCGTGTTCGAGGGATTCCTTCCACGCAAGGGCCGGGCTCGCGCTGCCGGGATCGAGTCGATGGCGGACGAGCAGAGGACGGTGGTGTTCTTCGCTGCCCCGGGCCGCGTAGCGAAGGATCTCGCGCAGATGGCCGAGGTCATGTCGGGCGAACGCAGGATTGTGCTTGCCCGGGAGCTGACCAAGCTCCATGAGGAGATCTGGCGCGGCACGATCACCGAGGCGGTGGACCACTGGAGCACCATCGAGACAATTCGAGGCGAGTTCACGGTCGTGGTGGAGGGTGCGGCCATCGAGGCACCCGACATCGAATCTGCCGTGGACGCGGTGAAACGGCTCGTCGAGCAAGGATCCACGACGTCGGACGCCGTTCGTGACGTGGCCACGAGCTCCGGCGTCAGCCGCCGGGAGCTCTATGACCTTGTCGTGAAGGATCGCAGCTAGAGCGATCCGATCTTCTGGCGGCACGGAGCGCACACGCCCCGGCCCTCGAAGTCTGCAACACCGTCGTCGCTTCCGCAGAAGACGCATACGGCATCGAGCTTGCGTAGAACAATCCCACCGTTCTCAACGCTTATTGCTAGTTCGTCCCCCTCATGGATATTGAACAGTCGGCGGGTCTCCGCCGGAACGACGATCCTTCCAAGGTCGTCGATCTTCCTGACCATGAGTGTGTCCAAGAATGAACCTCCGTTTTCAATTGTCGGCCTGGCACCGACAGGACCATGGTACCGCTGATCGACTGGAAACCAGTTCCAGTCGCTTACCGGAACCTGCAGAGCGGTAGCATCGCGTCCATGATTGACACACAGCCGAAGAAGGTTCTCGTTGCCGTTGGATGGCCGTACGCCCAGGGTCCACTGCACCTTGGCCACATGGGCGGCGCCTACCTGCCGCCAGATATCTATGCCCGCTTCCGCAGATCCGTCGGAGACGACGTCCTCATGGTCTCGGGATCCGATGTCCACGGCACACCGATAACGGTCAAGGCCGACGAACAGGGTGTTACGCCTCAGGAGATCGTCGACACCTACCACCCCGAGTTCCTCAGCAACTGGGAGGCGCTCGAATTCGACTGGGATCTCTTCACGACGACCGGCACTGAGACCCACAAGCGGGTCGCTCAGGACTTCTTCATGAAGCTGCTCGAGAACGGATATCTCTACACGAAGATGTCTGTCCAATACTTCGATGAAGAGGTTGGACGGTTCCTCCCCGACCGCTATGTGGAGGGCACGTGCCCGCACTGCGAATACGCCGAAGCCAGGGGTGACCAGTGCGACAACTGTGGCAGGACGCTCGATCCGACGGATCTTGTCGACCCACGATCGAAGCTGTCCGGCGGAACACCCGTGCTGCGGGAAACTGAGCACTTCTACTGGAAGCTGAGTGAGTTCAACGAACCGTTGCGCGAGTGGCTCGAATCCCGCGAGGGTTGGCGTCCCCACGTCGTGAATTTCGCTCTCGGCATGGTGAACGATGGGCTTCACGATCGGTCGTTCACCCGAGATCTCGACTGGGGCGTTCCGTTGCCTGTCGACGACCTCGGGCCGGGCAAGTGCATCTACGTGTGGTGGGAAGCTGTCATGGGCTACCTCTCGGCACCCCAGGAGTGGGCCGAGCAGCAGGGGACCCCCGACGCCTGGAAGGACTGGTGGCAGAACCCCGATGCCGAGTCCTATTACTTCATCGGGAAGGACAACGTGCCTTTCCACGCCATCTACTGGCCTGCGTTGATCATGGGTTACGGGGGTCTGAACCTTCCGACAGACGTTCCCGCGAACCAGTTCGTCACGTTCGGCGGTTCGAAGGCTTCCAAGTCCCGTGGAGTCGGTCGGCCACTCAACTGGTATCTCGAACGTTTCGAACCGGATGCGCTGCGATACGCACTTGCACAGTCCTTCCCCGAGTCGAATGACTCGGATCTCAACGACGACGAGATCGTTCGTCGCGTCAATGAGGAACTCGTCGCGACATGGGGCAACCTCGTCAACCGTGTAGTCGCCATGACGAGCAAGTACTTCGACGGTGTTGTCCCCACACCTGGCGCACTGTCGGATGCCGACGAGGCTGCATTGGCTGGCAGGCTCGCCACCCTCGACGAAGTCTCGGATCTGCTGTATGACGTGAAGCTGCGGGCGGGTGTTGGACGCGCAATGGCAGGTGCTCAAGAGGCGAACGCGTATCTCAGTGATCAAGCACCGTGGACGACGGCGAAGACGGACATGGAGCGGACCGGCACAACCTTGTGGGTCGCTCTGCAGATGATCGCAGCCACAGCAGTGGCCCTGTTCCCATATATGCCGGGTACATCGAGCAAGGTTCTCGCCGCTGTCGGCAGCCCCGTCGATGGGCGGGCACCCGAGTGGACCGCCCCGTCGGTTGAGGCCGGTTACACGCTTGGAGAACTCGGCCGGTTGTTCGCCAAGGTCGAGGCAGAGACGATCGACGACTGACATGGGTACGCCAGCCGAGCCATGGGTCGATAGTCACGGTCATCTCTTCATGATCGAGGACGATCCGGCAGATGTGCTCGACCGAGCAGTAGCCAACGGTGTCGGTTGGATGCTGAGCCCGGGCGTGGACGTCCCCACATCGGAGCAGTCAAGGGAGCTTGCGGCCCGATTCCCCGACCGCGTGCTGTGGTCGGCGGGGTTACACCCCCACGACGCACAGGACTGGCCCGAAGCACAGGGGCGCATTGCCGAACTCGCCGCCGAAGCCGACGCCATCGGCGAGTGTGGACTCGATTGGTACCGGAACCTCGCGCCCAGGGATGATCAACTCGTTGCGTTCAACGATCAGGTCACGTTGGCGAAGGATCTCGACAAGCCGATCATCATCCATTGCCGGGATGCATTCCGAGACATCTACGAGATCTTGTCGGAGGCTGACCTCGGGGAACATGCGGTGCTGCACTGCTGGACCGGTGGTTCGAAGTGGACGAAGCGATTCCGAGACCTCGGGGTAACGTTCTCCCTTGCGGGTGCCCTCACGTTCAAGACCGGTGAGACCCTCCAGCATGCAGCTCGATTCCTTCCCAGGGAGCGCACGATGGTTGAGACAGATAGCCCGTACCTCACCCCTGAACCGCTGCGCGGGGAACCGAATGAGCCTGCAAATGTTGTCCTGACTGGGGAGTTCCTTGCTGGGCTCTGGGGTCTCGAATCCGGCGAGGTCGCCGCACTCACGACTGCCACGGCGACACGCGTCTTCGGCGGACCACGTGGCTGAGGACGGCACGCAGACCCGGAGTGAAATCCGCAGATTGCTCGCCGAGCACGGGCACCGGCCGACCAAGACCTATGGTCAGAACTTCCTTGCAGACCGCAACGTCGTTCGGCGGATGGTTGACGTTGCCGACGTTGACCACAACTCGAAGGTCGTTGAGATCGGGGCAGGAACGGGGACGCTCACTACCGAGCTGGCCGGTCGCTGCGGCCTGGTGGTGGCGTATGAGATCGATCACTCGCTCGCTCCGGTCCTCGAAGAGACCATCGGGGGATTCGACAACGTGGAGTTGCGCTTCGGTGACGCTTCGAAGGCCCATCTCGGCAAGGAACTGGGGGAGGGTCGATGGACGATGGTTGCGAACCTGCCGTACAACGTGGGCACCGGGATCATCCTCGACGCGCTCCAGCAGGCTGCCGGCATCGAACGCATCGTTGCCATGGTCCAAAGCGAACTTGCCGATAGGCTGCTTGCCGATGCGGGGACCAAGACATACGGATTGCCTTCCGTGACAGCCGGATTGCACGCAGTCGGCCGTCGCGCCTTCTCCGCACCGCCGCAGGTGTTCGAACCCGAACCGAGGGTTGAGTCCGCCGTCATCGTCCTCGACCGCATCGATGCGCCGCCATCAGCTCCGCGTGCCATCGAACTTGCGGCTGCGGCGTTCAATCAGAGGCGCAAGATGCTGCGACGGTCCCTTGCCGAGACCCTCACCGACACGGAGAAGACGCTTGAGCGGGCCGGAATCGATCCGACCACGCGGCCCGAGCAGCTCTCACCACTCGACTTCGCCTCGATCGCCGACGCAGAAGGAGATCAGCAATGAGGGCCCGGGCGTACGCGAAGGTCAATCTCACGTTGGCGGTGTACGCACCGTCGGCAGACGGGTACCACCCGCTGCGTGGCATCTTCCAATCCGTGTCGCTGGCGGACAACGTCACGCTGGATGCGGCGGCAAGCGACGAGATCACGATTCGGGGTGGCGAAGCCCCTGCGGATGAAACGAACCTCGCTTGGCAAGCCATCGACGCTATCAGGAGAACCACGAGGGTCCAATCCCCGGTCGCGCTCGATATCGAGAAGCGGATTCCTTCAGGTGCGGGACTCGGAGGGGGTAGCGCGGACGCCGCTGCAGCGCTGGGACTGCTCTCGGAGCGATACAGCCTCGACGATGAGATCACCGTCGAACTAGCGGAATCTCTTGGAGCCGATGTGCCGTTCTCGCTCGTCGGTGGCACGAAGCTCGTGGAAGGACGTGGCGAGCGGATCACGCCGACAGAGCCACTGGGAGGATTCGCCCTCGCCATCGTGGTACCCCCGTTCTCGCTGTCCACGCCGGCCGTGTTCCGCGAGTGGGACAGGCTCGAAGGGCCCGTCGGTGAACCTTTGGAGGAACGGAGTCTCCCACCGGCGTTGAGAGGCGGCGCCCCTGTCCGCAACGATCTGTTGCCCGCGGCGGTGTCGCTCGATCCCCGCGTCGGGGAGTGGAGGGATGAGATCTCCACACGATGGAACACGGGTGTGGCCATGACGGGTTCCGGCTCTGCCCTCTTCTCGTTCTTCAGCACTCTGGATGAAGCCAGGAGCGCCGTTGCAGGCATCGATGTACCAACGAGGGCTGCGGAAGCCGTGGTGCCTGTTCCTTTCGGCTGGGAGAGGGTCGATGACTGATCTCGTGTTCACGACACGAGATGGAAGACATCGACCACCTGCCTCTACACTTGCGCGTCGCACTACCGCGATGGGGGGTGGTGTAATTGGCAGCACAGGTGGTTTTGGTCCATCTAGAACGGGTTCAAGTCCTGTCCCCCCAGCGAATCAACCGAAGGTTGTGATCAGATGAGTGTCGGTGTGATCGTTCTTGCCGCTGGCAAGGGCACTCGCATGCGAACGGGCAACGCCAAGGTACTCCACACGGCCGCGGGTCGGTCGCTTCTGGACTGGGTGCTCGATGCATCGAACGCGCTCAACCCCTCCGAGGTATCGGTTGTTGTCGGGCATCAGTCCGACGAAGTGGCAGCCACGCTTCCCGCCGGCGCAGCCTCGGTCGTACAGGAGCCACAGAACGGGACCGGACACGCCGCACAAGTGGGTCTGTCCGGCTTCAGCGACAGCCACGACACGATCGTGGTGTTGCCGGGTGATATGCCGCTCATCAGGCCCGAGACTCTCGCCGACCTTGTTGCTGCACACACTGCGGCTGACGTCGGGGCGACGGTTCTTACGGTGGAACTCGAGGATCCCCACGGCTACGGGAGGATCGTGCGGGCCGACGGCGGTGTCGCCGGGATCGTCGAAGAACGAGACGCCACCGCTGATCAACGAGCGATCTCCGAAGTGAACACCTCGGTGTATGCCTTTGACGGGCACCTGCTCGGAACCGCGCTTGAGGGCATCAGCGACGACAACGACCAGGGCGAGCTTTATCTCACGGATGTGATCGGCGTGCTCGTGGATGATGGCCACGCCGTCGGTGCCCACCGTGCAGATTCCGAAGAAGGCCTGGGTGTCAACTCCCACGCGCAGTTGGCGGAAGCGGCGGCGGTCCTGCGCTCTCGCATCAACGCAGATCTCCTCGAAGCCGGCGTCTGGATGCTTGATCCCTCTCGGGTCTACATCGATGCCGGTGTCATCGTCGCCCCGGGCGTTGAAATCCATCCGGACACCTACCTCACGGGGACAACTGAGATCGCCGCGGGCGCATGTATCGGCCCAAGCGTGCAGATAGCAGATTCCGTGATCGGTCCGGACTCGGTGGTGGTCAACGCAGTGGTCAAGGAAGCGATCGTGGGAGCGAACGTCTCGGTCGGTCCGTTTGCCTACCTGCGACCCGGTGCCGTACTCGCTGACGGAGCCAAGATCGGTACGTACGTTGAGATCAAGAACTCCAGCGTCGGCGAGGGTTCGAAGGTTCCGCACCTGAGTTACATCGGCGACACGACGATCGGCAGGGACAGCAACATCGGCGCTGCAACGGTGACCGTGAACTACGACGGTTTCGCCAAGCATGCCACCGAAATAGGGGACCGGGTGAAGATCGGGTCGGACTCGATGCTCGTCGCACCGGTCACGATCGGAGACGACGCATTCACCGGTGCAGGTTCTGTCATCACCCACGATGTCCCCGACGGCGCGCTCGGAGTGGAACGGAATTTACAGAGGAACATCCCCGGCTACGCTGAGAAGCGGCGAAGACGGGCGGAAGAGGAGTCGGATTGATGGAGCGTCCAGGAGTCAAACGGCTCATGGTGTTCTCGGGATCAGCAAACGAGGAACTCGCTACCGAGGTGGCCGAACTACTCGATGTCGAGCTCGGTGGCGTGGAACGATCGAAATTTGCGAACGGTGAGATCTACATCCGGTTCACGGAGTCCGTGCGCGGTGCCGACTGTTTCGTGATCCAGAGTCACTCGGCTCCGATCAACGAGCACATCATGGAACAGCTCATCATGATCGATGCGCTCAAGCGTGCTTCTGCCAAACGCATCACGGCTGTTATCCCGTTCTATGCGTATGCCAGGCAGGACAAGAAGGGTCGACCGCGTGAACCGATCTCGGCGAAGATGATCGGCAACCTGTTCATGTCTGCGGGCGCTGATCGCATAGCGGCTGTTGATCTCCACACAGGTCAGATCCAGGGGTTCATCGACAAGCCATTCGATTCGCTCACAGCTCTCCCGCTCTTCGGCGAGTACCTGTCGAAGAGGCTCGACGGTCCGGTCACGTTCGTGTCCCCGGACTCAGGCGGTGTGAAACGCGCGACCACGTTCGCAAAGCACATCGAGGCGGAAGTTGCGTTCGTCTACAAACGCCGCAGGACCGATGTTCGGAACGAGATCGAAGCCGAGTGGGTTGTCGGTGAGGTCAAGGGCAGGCACTGTGTCATCGTCGATGACATGATCGACACAGCCGGAACGATCGTCGCGTCAGCAGAACTCCTTGTTGAGCGAGGTGCGCTCTCTGTCATGGCTGTCGCAACGCACGGTGTACTGGCCAAACCAGCGTTGAAACGCCTCAAGAAGGCGCCATTCGACGAGATCGTCATCACCAATACATTGCCTGTGCGCAAGAAAGCGCTAGCGCTTCCGAATCTCACGGTGCTCTCGATTGCTCCGTTGCTGGCGAGGACGATCGAGGCCATCTTCAGCGACCACTCGGTGAGCGAGCTGTTCAAGGGCGAAAACACCTGATTGTCTGTCAGGCGTGGCAATGAACCTCACCCCCCACCAGATCGCCACTCTGATAGCGATCGGCTTCCAATCGTATCGGCGTCACTTCCAGTCCTCGACCCGTCGGGCAGCCGCGCGTTTCGAGAGCAGGGACTGGCCATCGATCCGCAGGGACGGTCTCGAACGGCGAGACGCCTATCGGACATCGATGGAGGCGACCATCAAATCGCTCACCGACGCCGGATACGATGTTGCCGATCGCGATGCCTGGTCAGCAGCTCGTGCAATGTACCGGACCGAACACGACGGGGATCCATACCAGGAGATCGCTGAGTCGTTCTTCAACTCCGTGGCGAGACGGCTGTTCGGAACCGACGGCATCGATCCTGCCCTCGAGTTCCTGGCCTCGCCGCCGCATTCGTCGATCGTGCCCCCGAGGTCGATGCTGCGGGTCTACGACAAGCCAACAGATGTGCGGTCCCTGCTCGAGGACATCCTGAGGGATTGTCGGTTCCATGCTTCCTGGGAGGACCGCCATCGTGATCTCGTTTCCGGAGTCGAGCACATGCCCGACCTACCGGATCGCGTTGAGGTTGTTGATCAGCCCTTCTATCGGGGGAAGGGTGCCTACATCGTCGGACGCATGTTCCACGGCGAAGAGCGGACACCGTTTGCACTGGCAGTACGGCACGCACGGTCGGGGCTCAGGTTGGGTGCCGTCCTTGTGGGGGAGGAGGACCTCGCGATCCTCTTCTCATATACGAGGGCAGCCTTCCTTGTTTCGGTTGATGTTCCGAGTCATCTCGTCGTGTTCCTGTCCGATCTCCTGCCGTGGAGGAAGTCATCCGAGATCTATGCGTCGATCGGGTTCCAGAAGCAGGCCAAGACTGAACGGTTCAGGGATCTCAAGAGGTATCTCGAGGAGTCCACGGACAAGTTCGAGTACACGCCCGGAATACCGGGTCTCGTGATGATCGTCTTCACGCTCCCCGGATACGACGTCGTGTTCAAGGTTGTACGCGACCACTTCCCACCCCAGAAGGATGTCACCCCGGATACGGTGGCCACGAAGTACCGCCTTGTCGCACGTCACGACAGAGCAGGCCGACTCGTTGAAGCCCAGCGCTTCGTTGACCTCCGTCTCCCATGGCAACGATTCGACAAGGAACTGCTCGATGAGCTGACAACCGAGGCTTCGCGGTCGGTACACATTGTTGATGATCAGATCACCCTTGAGACTGTGTATGTCGAACGGCGGGTGACGCCGCTTGACATCTTCCTCAAGGAGGCTGACGAGGAGGCTGCGGCGCGTGCGATCATCGGGTACGGGACAGCGATCAAGAACCTTGCCGCTACGAACATCTTCCCGGGGGACATGCTGCTCAAGAACTTCGGTGTCACGAATCGGGGTCGGATCGTCTTCTACGACTATGACGAGATCTCGAATCTCACCGACTGCAAGTTCAGGCGGTTCCCGGTGTCCGATGATCCATTCGATGAGATCTGTGCCACCCCCGCATTCGGTGTGGGCCCCAACGACATCTTCCCCGAGGAACTGCCGAGATTCCTCGGCCTGAGCAAGGAGTTGCGGGCCTCGTTCGACGAGCGCCATGCCGACCTGTTCGATATCGACTTCTGGCACGGAGTCCAGGCGAGGCTCGAAGCAGGCGAGATCATCGAAATACTTCCCTACCGCCGCGCCCGAGCCCTGTAGAGAAACTACGTCCCCCCTTCATGGGGGGACGGCAGAGCGGAGCGATGCAGGGGGGTCGCCGAGCCTGCGAGGCTTTCGAGAACCGCAGGCCGGGGACAGGCGAGCCCCGTTTCCCAGCTACCGATCCCCGACGACCGATCGCTGTCCTTTCTCTCCCGCCTTCCCCGTTCCGCTCGATACGGCTCTGCCGTATCTCTGGTCGCTGACCGCAGGGCAGCTCTTGTCGATGCGCCGCAGGCGCGTCTCTTGTCGCCGATCAAGGATCGGCTCGATCCTCCATCCCCGACAACCGTCTACCGTTCGACTGTGAAGTCCACCACCGTCACACTCAACACGGGTCGCACGAGGACCGTTGTCGACATCACACATCACGCAGCCGAGTTCGTGGGTGGTGAGGGCGATGGTCTCCTCAACGTATTCGTGCCCCACGCGACCGCGGGTGTGGCGATCATCGAGACCCGATCGGGTACTGAGGATGACCTTCTGAACTCGATCGAGCGACTGCTCCCGGTCGACGATGCCTTCTATCGACACCGTCACGGCGCCGAAGGGCACGGTGGCGACCATGTCCTTCCAGCATGGATCTCCCCATCAACCGTCGTCCCCGTGATCGACGGTCGACTCGCCCTCGGTACATGGCAATCAATCGTCCTGGTCGACCCCAACAAGGACAACCCCACACGCACCATCCGCTTCTCCCTTCTTCCTTCTTCCTGACACCTGACGCCTGATACCTGACGCCTGACATCTCTCCTTGCCACTTCCGCCGGGATTTGCGTACACTTCCGTCCCTAGTCCTCACCCCTTTTCAGGAGAACACAGCATGCAGCAGGAAACCCTGCGCGCTACAAAGCGCGAAACCGCGGGAAGCCGCGCATCCAGGCGACTTCGTCGCGATGGCCGGGTGCCTGGTGTCATCTACGGAACTGACGTCGACCCGATTGCAGTTCATGTCTCGGCCCGAGACCTTTACGGTGTGCTTCACACCGACGCGGGTCTCAACGCGATCATCGAGGTTGACGTCGACGGCGAAGCCGTCCTCACGGTTGCCCGTGAGATCTACCGTCACCCCGTACGTGGAGAGATCGATCACCTCGACTTCATTCAGGTGTCGCTCGACACAGCGATCGAGGCCGATGTCTCCCTCGACTTCGTAGGCACACCGGTCGATGTTCTCGAGGGTGATGGAATCCTGCAGACACTTGAGGCGAGCGTGACGATCAGCGCGCTGCCGAACGCGATTCCACAGTCCATCGAACTCGACGTCTCGGCCATGACGATCGGCGACACTCTCACCGTCGGGGATCTGCCAGAGATCGAAGGTGTCGAGTACGTCACCGATGCCGGATACGCAGTCGTCACGGTGAGCCTGCCGGCCGCTGAGATCGTCGAAGAGCCCGTTCTGGGCGAGGACGAAGAGGGGCTCGAGGGCGAAGAAGGCGCCGAGGGCGAAGAAGGCGCGGAAGCTGCCGAAGGCAGCACCGAGGACGAGGGCTGAGCGCCTCGACCCAGAACCGCCTTGTAGTCGGGCTTCGGAATCCGGGGTCCGAATACGCTGGAACACGCCACAACGTCGGTGCGGACGCTGTCACGTTCTTCGCTTCGGAAACCTCAACGTCCATGAAGCGGGCCCGTCAGGGCATTCGCGCGCAGATCGGCGACATCAACGTCGATGGCCACCGAGCGCTTCTCGCTCTGCCGAGCACGTTCATGAACGAATCCGGGCAAGCGGTGCAACCGTTGGTTCGCTACTACGGGATCGACCTTGCCGAGATGCTCGTCGTCCATGATGACATCGATGTGCCGTTCGGGAAGCTGAAGATGCAGTGGGGGCGGGGACACGGTGGCAACAACGGGGTTCGTTCAGTCGTTGGATCGCTTGGATCACCCGATTTCTGGCGCCTGAAGATCGGCGTGGGCAGACCACCGGGCCGCATGGATCCCGCAGACTTCGTACTGAAGCGCTTCTCCCGGAAGGAGCAACCGGAGATCGACGTATCTGTGTACCGTGCTGGACAGGCGATCGAGCGATTCATCGCCCATGGCGGCGAGGATGCGCGCCAGTTCACGGGAGAGCTGAACGACTGAGGTGAGCCAGATGACGGGCCGGTACGTAGGAGCCATCGACCAGGGAACGACCAGTTCACGGTTTGTGATCGTCGATGCTCATGGGGCATTCGTGTCGATGGCCCAGAAGGAACACAACCAGATCCTTCCCAGGCCCGGTTGGGTGGAGCACAAGCCGGCTCAGATTCTTGCGAACACGAACGAGGTCATTGCCGAGGCGCTCGAGACAGCGGGCCTGCGGGCACAGGATCTCGCCGGTGTCGGTATCACGAACCAGCGCGAGACAACTGTTGTATGGGACAGGCGAACAGGCGAGGCCGTGGCCAATGCGATCGTCTGGCAGGACACCCGGACAGCCGATCTCGCCAAGTCGCTTGCCAAGTCCTACGGTGCTGATGCGTTCCGGGAGAAGACAGGGCTGCCACCGGCAACGTACTTCGCAGGTCCAAAGGTTCGCTGGCTGCTTGACCAGTATCCCGATCTCTTGCCGCGCGCTCGGAATGGCGAACTCGCGTTTGGCACGATCGATTCGTGGCTTGCCTGGCATCTCACCGGTCGCCACGTCACCGATGTCACGAACGCGAGCAGGACCATGCTCATGGATCTCGAGACACTTGCGTGGGACGACGGACTCTGTGAGGCCGTCGGCGTCCCCCGGGCGATGCTCCCGGAGATCGTCCCTTCGATAGGTGAGATCGGCGCTTGCACGGGTGTTCTCGAAGGCACCTCGCTGACATCAATCCTCGGCGATCAGCAGTCAGCTCTTGTGGGCCAGGCAGCCTTCGGGGTTGGGGACACGAAAGTGACGTACGGCACTGGGGCATTCCTCTTGTCGAACACGGGCCATGAGATCGTGCGATCCGGAGCCGGATTGCTGACAACAGTCGCCTATCAGGTGGCGGGCGAGCGACCGAAATTCGCGCTCGAGGGGTCGGTGGCCATTGCCGGCTCCGCTGTCCAGTGGCTACGTGACAACCTCGGCATGATCGAACGTGCGGAGGAGGTCGAGGCGCTTGCGATGACGGTCCCTGACAACGGTGACGTGTACTTCGTGCCTGCGTTCTCAGGACTCTTCGCGCCGCATTGGCGCGACGATGCTCGAGGTGTTTTGGCCGGGCTCACCCGTTACACAGACAAGGGACACATCGCCCGTGCGGTTCTCGAGGCGACAGCTTTCCAGACCAAGGACGTTCTCGATGCCATGGTGGCCGACACGGGCATCGAGCTCCCGGAGCTGCGTGTCGACGGCGGCATGGTTGCCAACACGTTGCTCATGCGATTCCAGGCAGATGTGCTGGGGATTGATGTCGTAGTGCCGGAGGTCACCGAGACCACTGTCCTCGGTGCGGCCTTCGGAGCGGGCATGGCCGCGGGAATCTGGGCGGATCCGGACGAAGCAGCTACGTACTGGCGTGAAGCTGTTCGGTACCACTCGACGATGGACGAGGCGGAGCGCGAGCGGATGCTTCGGGGATGGCAGAAGACGATCGACCGCTCGCTCAACTGGATCGAGGAGTAATCACCTCCTCCTCTGGGCATCGGTGAGCGGACAGCGATAGGCTGCACGTCAATGTCGATTCCGAACATGCTTGCCATTCTGAGGCTGATACTGACGCCCGTAGCGATGTTCCTGATCCTGCATTCGCCGGACAACTCGGACCTTGCAGTCGTGGGCACGGTCGTGTTCGTCATCGCCGCTCTCACGGATTTCGCCGATGGCTACCTGGCGCGCCGGTGGATGATCACGACAACACTGGGAGCCTTCCTCGACACCGTTGCGGACAAGGTCCTCGTATCCGGTGCCCTGATCGCGTTGGTTGAGATCGGCACAACGAGCAGCTGGGTGGCGTTCATCATCATCGGGCGAGAGGTGTCGATCATGGGCTTGCGATCAGTCGCGGCGCTTGACCAGTCGACGGTGCCGCCGTCGATCTGGGGTAAGTCGAAGGCGGCAATCCAGTTCACGGCGATCTCGTTCGCGATCCTACGCCTGGATCTTGTTGTCGGTGCGTGGCGGCTCGACCAGTGGCTCATGGCGCTTGCCGTCGTGGTGACCGTTGTGTCGGCTGGTGACTACTTCTCGCGTTTCCGCGCGGTGCTCATGCCGAGGGATCGTGCCAGCTGACGTCTTCCTCACCGGAGGGAGTGGCCTGGTCGGAGGTCATCTCTTGGACGCCCTTGTTCGGGATGGATCCTCGGTCAACGCCCTCTGCCGGTCTGATGGCGCTGCCTCCGTTGCTGAAGGACTCGGCGGATCTGTTGTCCGCGGTGATGTCTTCGATGAGGACGCGCTCAAGGAGGGCATGTGGGGCGTGGACATCGTGTATCACGTCGCCGGGGTGAACGACACATGCCCTCGCAAGAGTGGCGCGATGGATCGGGTGAATGTCGATGGCACGCGTTCGGTGATTCGAGCTGCCAGGGTGGCTGGTGTTCGACGTGTTGTGTACACGTCGTCTGCAGCAGCGATTGGTGAGGCCGAAGGCATGATCGGTGTCGAGCACACCGTTCACTCCGGGGAGTATCTGTCGGCGTATGCGCGCAGCAAGCACCTCGCCGAGTTGGCGGCGTTCGAGGAAGCAGAACGGCTCGGTATCGACCTTGTTGCGGTCAATCCGTCATCGGTCCAAGGTCCTGGCAGGGCAACGGGTTCCGCTGAGATGTTGTTGCAGGTCCTGAACGCGAAGCGCCCACTCCTGGTCGACACCCATCTGTCGATCGTCGACATCGAAGACTGCACAACAGGGCACATCAACGCTGCAAAGCACGGCCGGGCAGGGGAGCGCTACATCCTCTCGGGGGCGACGCTCAAGGTGTCCGAGGCTGTGAGCCTGTTGCAGGACGCTTCCGACCGGCAGATCAACCCCCGCTGGTTGACCGAGGGCCTGGTGCGGAGCCTCGGTATCCCGGCTGCAGGTCTGCTTGCGACTGTGCGGCCGTCCATGGGGGTCTGTCCCGGACTCGTGAGGACGCTCCTCCATGGGCACAAGTTCGATGGCTCGAAGGCAACGAGGGACCTGCACTTCCCATACACCGACATCTCGAACACGATCGCTCGTACCGTCTCCTGGTTCAACGATCAAGGCCTGATCAGACCTGTCGAGTCATGATCACCTGACACGTCTATCCCCACGAACAAGCCGCACATAGAGCCTTTGCTTTCAGGTGGTCGTTGCATCGGCTTCGAACGTTGTAGGTTGCGTCTGTGTCTGACATCCTCAAGATTCGATATGAAATAGATCTCTCCAAGGATCGAGCTGTTGTCGAGATAGATGATGTTGAGATCAGGCGAATCGCCGTCACGGATCGTGACCGGTTGGCTCAGCTGATGCTCGACGCATACATCGGGACGATTGACTACGAAGGCGAGACTCTGGTCGAGGCCATCGATGAGGTCGACGCTTGGTTGGATGGAACTCCCATGCTCGATCATTCGTTTTGTGCTGTCGTTGGTGACGACCTCGTTTCAGCAGTCCTCGTCAGCTTCTTGGAGTTCGATCCACTTATCCGTAGCGTGATGACTCACCCCGAATACAAGGGCTCACGATTGGCACGCGCCGTGACCGACGCAGCATTGGCGACGTTGTCACAAACAGGTCACAGTCGTGTCGTGTTGTACATCACGCAGGGCAACACTGCATCGGAGAGGCTCTTTGATGCTCTCGGTGCGCAGGCAACACCGATCCGACCCCACACATAACGGCGATGCTACCGATTGATCTCTACGACGAGAGGACCCTCACCGTCTCCGTATCGCATCACGACGGCCTCGACCGGTTGACTGCCAGATACGATCTCCCGGTGCACGACACCAGCAGGAACAACAACGAAGTCGCCCGCTTCAGCGGTTGCCGTCTCAATAAGTTCATCGCCGTGCTCGACAGTGAGTGAACCCGCAAGCATGTAGAACACGGTCGTGTTGGTTCCATGATGATGCCAACCAGTAGAGGCCCCGGCTGGGACGGTTGACAGCCCTGCCCACAACGTATCTGCATCGATCGCTGGTCGTCGTGAAATCGATCCAGTCTCATCGCCGACGGCCTCAGCCTTCTCTACTCTGACCCGATCCATGCTGGCTCCTCTCAGGACTCGGCACGACCCTACATCACCCGATCAACCCTCGCTCATGTCGGCACGTACGCAACCGTTGTTTGTCGCTCAGATTGCCGATCAAGGGTGTCCTGTATGATTCGTTCAAGGAGGGCCCATGAGCCACGGCAGGGTGTATAGCAAAGCTGAGCTGTACGACATAGCGTTCGATTTCAGGGACGTGCCAGCCGAGTGTGATGCTCTCCTCAAGTTCGCTGACCGGTATTCGGGTCGAGCCGCTCGGAGTTTCCTCGATCTGGCCGCGGGTCCTGCGGCGCACGTGTGTGAGATGGCCGGGCGTGGTCTGAGGTCGCTTGCAGTCGATCTGACCCCCGAAATGGTCGACCTGGGTCGTCGAAAGGCTTCCGAGGAATCCGTCACGATCGAGTATGTCGAGGCCGATATTGCCGCCTTCTCCATTGACGAACCGGTCGATCTGGCTGCCATTCTGATGGGTTCCCTTGGCACCCTTCTCGACAACGACTCTGTGCTCGCCCACTTGGGTTGCGTCGCCGACGCGCTGGTACCTGGAGGGATCTATGTCATTGAGATGTCCCATCCGAGAGAGGCGTTCGGAGTAGGTGAAGCGACAAGCGACGATTGGGTCTCAGAACGGGACGGGACGACCGTTCACATGATCTGGGGTGGAGACAATGATCGCTTCGATCCGATCACCCAGATCGATGAGGTCACCGTGACCTTGAAGTGGAAACAGGGAGAGGACAGCGGCGAGATCATCGAAGTAGCCCCGGACCACCGCATCGTCCCAAACGAACTACGCGCCCTTGTGACCGCCTCCGGTCGCTTCGAGATCATTGCCGAGCTTGGAGGATGGGACCCCGATCTTCCAATCACGAACCAACCGGAGTCATGGCGCTTCATTCTCATCCTCCGCCGGATCGCTTAGCTCAACAACCGTACAAATCACCTACGGTGCGATGCGCTGGAAGCGTTATCTAGAGAACGCCGACCAGTGCCGATCGTCAGAATTGTGGATGATGAACCTCCAACTGCCGTCGGCTTGGCGGCGGAGGACCTCTGCACTGACGCCTTCCGTCAACGTGCCGTCACCGTGATCCACGTTCCAAGACCAACGCACGAGGGCGATGTTGTCTACATCGAACACAACCGAATCGTTCAGCGTCAAGACAAGACCCGAGTTGAGGAACTTCTGGTGTGTCGAACGGACTTCAGCCAACCCCACTGCCGCGCCTTCGAAGTCAGCGAACACAGCTTCGATCTCGTAGAGACTCAGTAGTCCGTCAATGAAGTTGAGGACGCGTCCACCGATATCGGAATCGATGGTCGGTTCGTGCGACCGCTCAGAAAGCCGGAAATACGCTGGCCGTCAGTCAGCCTTCACCCTTCCAGCAACGAATTATGTAGCCGACCCCGGTGTGCATATCATCGAGATTGGCCCGAATGACCTCTGCGCCCTCGCCATCGGTCGGCAGATCACTCCACTTCTGCGTTGCGTTCGAAACCATGTCATCGCCCTTGGGTTCGGAATACTCTGTGACCGTGACAGACACTCCAAAGTCCCTGCCCTCGATACGAACAGAGACTCCATCCAGCGGCTCATGCATATCCGACTCGCCCGGGCCAACGGGGCCCATTGCGTACGGAGAGTCATCAGCCACGACCGCTGTACATCCGACCCGTCCTGTCTCCATGCCATCGAGCTCAGCAGGCCGAGCAGCTGAAGTACAGGCAGTGGCCGAGAGAGCGAAGACAGCTACGAGCACTGCAAAACGAGTAATCACGTCCACCCCTTCGGCGGCTTCCCCACACGGTACTCGATTCCTGAGTGAACGCCTCAGGAATGCATCCATATCCTGACCTGTTCGACCTGCTATCAGTGACTCAGAATTCCGCGTCTGCGTGGCGTTTTGGGTTGCGAGATTGGTGTGCGGTTCTCTCTAGTGTGCTTGAACACTGAGGGGAGCACCGTGACGATTCCAGAGCCAACCGAAGCAGTTCAAGAGGAGATCCGAGCCGTGATCACGGCCAACGGCCACGCGTTCGCTATGTGGCTGAACGGTGAACTCGGCACGGACCAAATCGGAACGCTCACCGACCTGTTCACCTCGGATGCCCTCATGGCGAACGCTCGACTGCCCGGCATGGTCGCTCCATATGAGGCGTTCGGCAGCCTCATGGACTCCTGGAAAGGGCTGTACGCCCATGATCCAGTACGGTCGTCGGTTGAGATCAAGTCGATCCTCGAGGTCGGCGATGGTGTCTATCTCACCGTGCATGTGCGCCATCTGGAGAGCTCATCGGCTACGTCATCGAGCCCCGAGACAACGTTGTTTGTTCGAGATCCAGATTCTGGTGTCCTCCGAATTCGAGTGATCGCTGAGTAGTCCCAAGTCGGATCCGTCCCCCATGCCGGCACCGATGTTCTCGGTTGCTGCGGGCGATGGGCACGGTGAGGGATCAGCTGTCGCCGCGCCAACACGTGACGTGATATCCGGGGTTGCCGCTGTCGATGAGTCCCTCTGCCGCTATGACACCGTCGGATGGGAAGTTGTTGAGTGGGTGTGATCCG